>NZZV01000109.1 GCA_002698945.1 Acidimicrobiaceae bacterium | reverse complement strand
GGGGTGGTGCAAGAGGCCAAGGGAAGAGCTGCAGAGCGGAGGCAAGAGGAGCTGCGGAAGGAGAGCGGCAGCGTGAGGCGAGCGCTGTTGACGAGGCTCAGGTGGCGCGAAAAGGTTAGTGGCGGCCGGTGTCGGTGTCGCGCGCCGTTCGTCGTTCAGCGTGAGCGGTCTCGGTGTTGAACACCGCCGACACCTGGGTGGGGCTCGTTGGGGGTTGGCGTCACGGGATCAACGACAGGCCGCCGCTGTGGCACAGCGGATAGTGTCTCGGAAGTGTGCGTAGGTGGGTTCGCTGGCCGGCGTTTGGTAAGCACCAGGCGGATCTGTTCGCGGGCGGCAGCGATGCGGGTGCGCGCTGCGTCGGTGAGCACCACCGGTGTCGTGTCGATGCTCGCGGCGGCGCAGCCGCCGGCTTTTTTTGGTGGCTCTGGCGGCGCCCAGGACAGCCGGCGTAGCCGGCTGGACAGGAATGCGCCGGGGTTGGTGATGTGGTCAGGCCAAGTTGTTCCTCGGTTACGCATGTCGGCGTTGAGCGCATCGCTGATCATGCGGGCCGTCCAGACTGCGGGGTCGATGCCGGTCTTGGTGAGTGCGTCGCAGATGGCGCCGATGTGGGTGCGATCTAGGCCGTGGGTGGTGGCGACCAGTTCGGCGGCGAGTTTTTGGATGGCTAGCGGCCGTGGGGTGGTTCGCGATCGTGGCGCTGGCCGGCTCCGGGGCCTGTTCTCAGAAATGGTGTCTGCGTGTGCGCGCGCGCGCACGTTTGGTGAGTGACTCCCTACGGGAGTTAAAAGACCAACACCGCCTGACGGCGGTAGGTGGAAATCATGCACAACCGGGCGGGGTGCTGGACGGTCTTGGCGGCGCGGTATCAGGTGGTACACGGAGGGTCTGCGGCCGATGCTGGGGGTGTTCGTCGAGCCGTGGCCGCGCTGGGCTTCCACGGCCCAGCCAGAGGCCCGCAACACGCGCCAGGCGGCAGTCACCGTGCGTACGTCGCAGCCCACTTTGTCGGCGATTGTCGCGCGGGTGACCGCGACGTGGCGGCCGGTGCCGTGATCGGCGTGCTCAGCCATCACCGTGGCGATCGACACCAACGTCGCCGCGGTAATCGACACCCGCTCCTGCGCGCACACCTGACCGAAGCTCGGCGCGTGCGCCCAACCCTGCAACCCCTCAAGCCAGCTGGTGCGACTAGTCCACATCGGAGCATGCGGTGCACACGCCCCCGCGCGCTCCACCCACCCACGACGTCGCTCGTGGGCGTGCGCTCGCAGCACGTGCGGGCTGCTCGTCGCAACGCGTTCGAGAGCAACGCCAAGCGGTGCCGGCCGTTCGTGGCTGGCACCACAAAAACGGCGGCTACTGAGGTCACGATTTGCGCACTCGACGCGCGGCTTACCTGGTAAGCCAGACACGCATGCGCTACCGTGAGAGCTGTCCAGCAAGACAGTCCCTTCGGGGATATTGGGTGCGGACCCAGAACCGAGTTGGCGCTCGGTTCAAAACCTCAGACAAGGCCCCTACGGGGGCCTTCGTCATGTCAGCGGGAAATCCGCAACCAGCTATTCAGATGTCACATCTACCGAAACCGACCGGCCCGCAAGACGGAAGTTTGGGCCCTCGGCGGGTGGTCACATCGCCAGCGGCAAAACCTCCTCAGACTTCGTGTCGAGTTCGCGCACAAGGTGGGGAAAACCCATATGCCGACAGATGATGTCGGCGAGGTAGGTGGACCTCTGAATTCCGAGTCGCTGATGGTCGCGATCGACGAGCTGCGCGATTGGCAATGGCAGACGCACTTTCGCGTGCGGGCCGATTGCATCGTCGGTATCCGAGGTGGCCGCCGGCTGCGACTCGAACAACAGCTGCTGCGGTAAGTGGCGCATCAGCTCGGGCCGACCGTAGTGGAAGCACACAATGTCAGTGAGCACAGCTGACCGATCGATGCCGTAGTCGACCGCCGTCGCAGCCGCAGCACTAAGAACGGTGACGGGAAGTGTTGCGGTCATGACGGCTCGCTCCCCTAAGGACGGGCGGCCTCGACGAACTGATCCGGTCATACGCCAGATCCTGCCCGTAGCTTTGCCGGAAATAGCGCAGACGCGCCGGGGGCCTAGCTCCATTTCCGGTAATGATCTCCCGGCGGCTATGACTCCGCGTTCAGACGGGCAGCGAGTCAACCCACAAGGCCCCTGGCCGCGACAGCGACGCTCGGATTGCGAAAAAGCAGTGGCTGCCAGCGGGGAAGAAATTTCTTAGCCACGGGCATCAGTGCTGGTCAAACCAAGTGCTGCACCCCGCTTCTCTAGGTTCTGGCCTATGCAGCGATCAGCGGTCCGCGACGGAATTTGGCCTTTCGGTCGGTACTGGAGAAGTAGAAGGTTCAACGCGCCTTCAGCCCCGGCCCAAGACCTCGAAAGGCAGCGCCAAGTGCAGTTGAGATCACGGCGGACCTGTAATCGAGCACCGCAGCCACCGGAAAAAGTGGAAGCACTCGGCTTGAGCGTTTCCCTAGAGCTCTCCGTCGGGCTCTTGTCGACACTTCCACGAAGCGGAGCGCACTGATGAGCGTCGTCACTGCCACTGTCATCGTCATTGTCGCGGCAATCATCGTCGCGATTGTTGGGTTCTATCTGTTGGCTGCTTTCATCGTCTACACCACAGGTAAGACCGCTGGCATTGCCGATATTGGCCGTGCTGCGGCGGCCATCATCGCCGCGATCCTGCGCACTCGCCGGTGAATACGTCGACGGCGAGGCGTAAGAACCCATCGTCGCATCGACTGACTGGTGCGGGGCCGAAGCCTCGCCCCTTCGCGGGTACGCCCTTCCTCGCACTGGACACGGCTTGTGCGTGTGGTGGTGACTGTCAAGGCTCGATCGTGGTCGACCGCGTAGCGGCATTGGCCTTGACTGCCGCCACCACCACGTTCACCACAATGTGCGGTGAGAAAGGGCCTGGTTCCGTTGATGCACTACCGGCTTGCGGGGAGTTAGGGGCGTTGGCCTGCGATCGACCGCACGATCTGTTCTGTCAATTCCGAGTCGGCGAGCAGGCGATCGACAAGGGCCGTGAGGACTTCCTGGCCGGTGACGCGCGCGAGACCTAATCGATCAGCGGTGTCACGCTGCCAGTTGTCGAGGCCGCGATGGGCGGTCGGCGACAGGTCAACGGTGCGGCGTACGGTCTTTTGGCGCACTACTGGGGCGGTCGCCGGCAGCGGTGGAGTCGTCTGCTCTGACGCAGGTTCGGACAGCTCTGGCGTATCCGTCGTCGTCCGCTGAGCTGGCGTTTTCCGGAGACGTTCAGCGTTGGCTCTGATTCTGTCCGCTGCGGTGGTTGCCATGGTCATCCTCCCAGTTAAAGATCCATTATCAGTAAGTCAGTATTTGCGGATCTACTGAACTTTCAATGCTGATGAGCTCGTCGGCGACATCGCCGTAGGCGGTGCCGGCGGCGTTCGTGATTGGTTGGCCAAATGCTTGGGCGTATCGCTCCAGTCGGGCCACGGTGGGCTGGAGGACTCGCACTCCGTCGTCGGTGAGCATCTGCCGGTAGACGTCGGTGCTGGCCGCATTGGACACAGTGCGGGTCAAGACAATGGCAAGCTGAGGGGGTGCGGCCGCGAGAGCGCCGGCCTCCTGGACGAGTTCCCGGATTGCTGGGATACGTGCGTATTCCATCCCAGTCGGAGCCATAGGCACGAGGACGTGAGTGGCCATGCGGATAGCGGACGCCACGACACCGCGGCGTTCTTTCATGGGCGGGGTGTCAATGACGACGGCGTCGTATCGGTCACCAACAACGCCGGGCAGCTTGCGGTGAAGGTCGGCCACAGGCATACCGATAACTGGCACGGACCACTCCCCTGCTTCTGACCATGCCAGCAATGATTCATTTTCACCGTCAGCGTCGACGCCTAGAGCTGGTAAACCAGCCTCAGCCAGGGCATGGAGGACGAACGCGGCAGTAGTGGTCTTGGTGGAGCCACCTTTGAGATTTGCGACGACGATGGTCAGGGCAGGCATAGCAGTTCAGCTCCCATCGATGACTAAAGCATGTAGATACACATTTACTGACTTACTGATATGCGGAGAAACTGATATCAGTATATGCCTGCGCACCCGGTCAGGGTTGCCGTCTCGCAGAGAGCGGTACTGATATACGGATTTCAGTAAATACTGAATACTGGCCGCGTCATCGGAGCGTGTCGATCGGCGGGTAAGCAATGATCGGCGGGTGGCAAGACACCTCAACCGCATGATCTACATAGACGACTCCGGGCACCCGCAGTCCGGGGTGGTCGTATACGGCTGGATCGAGTTCAGCCCCGATCACTGGGGATCGGTGCTGCGCTGCTGGCTTGATTCGCGAAAGATGCTGTGGCGCGAGTACCGGGTGGCTGTCCAACAAGAGCTGCACACAACGGAATACGTGAACGGCCGGGGCCGCATCTCGAAAAATATTCCCGACAGACATATCCACAACGGGATTGAGTTCTGGAAAGACTTCGGTCGCGAGGTCGCAGTGAACTGCCTGGATACACTCCGTTGTTCTGAAGGTCTCACCGTCGGTTCGGTCTACCGCAAAGGAGACCCCGCGCACCTTGCCGCGACCAAGAGGGAGCTCTACCGCGATCTGATCATGCGGTTCGAGAACGAACTTGCCTCGACCGACTCACTCGGCGTCGTAGTGATGGATGGGGATGGGAGTGACAGCAGTTATCGGACCACGCACCGACAGCTGAAGCTCGATGAACGACGAATCATCGAGGATGCAATCCATCTTGACTCCAAGTCTTCGCAGCTGGTGCAGATGGCCGACCTGGTGGCCTGGAGCGCTTACGCGGCCGTCGACCGCCATCCGAGGAACGAGTTCGCCTGGGGCTGGTATGAGCAGTACCTGGCTGAGCGGGATCCGGGCAGACAACCGAAGGAACTTGCCCCAAGAAACAGCTAGACCCCCTTATCCACAGGTGTGGGGGGGTCTGCACAGATCACGATACACCGGATCGGCGCATTAGCCAATGAAGGTCCATCGACTAGATCCACATTCACGCCGCTCACCGCCGCTGGGTAACAAGGTCGCCGCAAGTCCGGGGGCGGCCCCTAAGAACTTAGAGCCCTATCGGATAGAAGTCCCATAGGTCCGCGCCAGCGATGCGGCTACAGATCAGAAGGTTAGGGGTCCGACGGCCGATGTTGGGCGATCGATCCCGGGGTTGGCCTGCTGGGTCCTGGTGTTCAGCGGACGACAGTTAGTCGGCGGTGCTGCCCGGGATTGCGGGGATCTGGAGGCAGCTGTGTCCACATTTCTTCGCGGGTCCTAACGGGCTGCTCTTCAGGGGGGAGCAGGTCGGTGAATAGGACCAGGGTTTCGCCGAGCTTGGTGGCCGCGGGGGTGATCAAACCGTGGTATTCGAGCTGATGCGCGGCCGCAGAGATGTTTTGACACACCGCGTAGGCGGTTTTGTCCGTGGTGTCAGATTGGAGTTGGTCCAGCGTGACTCCGACAAGGGTTCGCGTGGCTGCTGACCGCAGGTCCAAGATTGTGGAGGCGTTGACGGTGCAGGTGATCAGGGCGCGTGGTCGGATCGGCGGCAGGGGCTGGCCTGGGTCTATGACCAGCGGATCTACGAGGTGTCTGTAAGCCTCGACGGTGACGGAGTCGGTGGGCCGGCCAAGGTAGAGGACCGGGTAGCCGCCTTCGGTTCCCCAGCGGCCGGTAGCTGCACGCCCGTCCAACGCTGTGGTTGCGAATCGCGCTGCCACATGGCGTTGCCAAGTGCCATCGACATTGATGGCATTGGCTTGAGCGAGTCGGGCTGGCAGATTGTCCACGCGATCAAGTCACATTCCGCCGGCGACCCATTTGGCTTCGTCGATTACCGCGTCGATCTGGCCCTCGACGATTAGGTCAATCGGCCGGCGCATGTCGAGGTTGCGGTTGCGGGCGTGCAGCCAGATGTCGATGCCCTCGTCGGTGTAGGAGTCGCTGAGTAGTTCGATGATGGTACGGACATCGAGCAGTCGTTTGACGGTCTCACCGCGCGGGGCATTTTGGCCGCTGGCCCAGTTCTGCACGGCCCGCGGTCCAGCGCCGACAGCTTTGGCGAGTTCTGCCTGGGTGACACCGGCCTTGGTCACTTCTTCAACGACACGCATGTAGGTCACTGACGAGGGATTCTCGCCGTCGTGACGGTGCTGCTTGTAGGTGGTTGGCGGAGGGACGTTGCTCATGAACCTATTTTCTGTGCCACATGCTGATTATGCAGCAGTTTGATTGCAGATCAAGTTGCGTCGCAGATTGCGTACCAAAATGCTACTCTTATGCCGGAAGGAGTTCCGAAGATGGCTGAGCTACTTATCAGGGCGTCGACCCAGGACGCTGCGTTGCTACGGCGCATCTACGGCCTCGATGGTCATTCCGCGGCCGCGACCAGCCCGTCTCGCATAGTTGTGGATGCACACACCCCCCTGAAGAGCGGGGATATCGCTTCTACCGCTCGTCGCGCGGGCGTCCCCTTCCTGATTGATCCTCAGACCTATTACCTGCAAGGAGCGCAGCACTGCGGCGATCCATGGGCTTCCCGACTACCCTTTGGCCGCCCCGACAAGCTGGTTCCTGCCGATCTCGATGCTTTCGCCCAAGAGCAACTGGTTGCCTTGGCAGTGGAATATCAGATCCAGCATGGAGCCACTGCTGTCATTGCCCCATACGTGCATATCGACCGCCTCGACAGCGAATGGATCAACATCCAGGCTGGGTTATGGCAACGCACAGCCCGATACCTCACACGGGAGAACGTCGTACTTCCGATCACCGCTGTTCTTGCGATCGGCTGGCGTGTTCTGCACCCAGTGCAGGGACCCGCCGCGCTGGCACCCGTCTTATCAGCCCTTGCTGCGCTGGGCCCGCGAGAGGTCGCACTTGCAGCCTCCAAGGCAGACCAGGGTGTGCGGCCGCAGGACCGCGCGATGGACCTAGTGCTGATGATCGAACGAATTCGTCGCGATATCCCTGTAATTGCTTGGCAGCAAGGACATCTCGGAGAACTCGCGGTCGCAGCGGGTGCAACCGGTTACGAGTGTGGAATAGGTTGGCGGGAACGATGCGACCTCGGCGCCAAGGCGAACGAACACCGTAAACCGGAAACCGACGGCCAACGTTCGGCGCGCCCCGTGTTCGTTAGCGCCCTTGGACGGAGCATCCCTAAACGGTCACTTGAAGCGCTACGTAGTCAACGTGAGCTTTGGATGCAGATCATGTGCACAGACCCAGGGTGTTGTCCCGCTGGCGGGACGGCGCTTCTCGGTGATGGTCGTGCTCACACGATTGTTCAACGGCGCCAACGGATCGAACAGCTCGACCGGATCGAACGCGGAGTCTGGCGCTGGAAACACCTGGCCGAAGCGGCCGATACAGGCCTGGAGTTGGCGCATCGCCTCAATCGTCGCGCCACCACCAACGACGACATCAAACACATCGACACCAGCGCGCTGGAGGCAACCAGGGCGGTCAGTCATACCCGCCGTGTTGATGCGCGATCCCGCCGGGTGGCCTGACGCGCGCGTCAGCGCTAGGCGATCTCAATGCGATCTGAATTGGCTAAGTAGCGGTAGGCCGTTGCCCGGCTTATGCCGAACGCTTGAGCAAGTTCGTTTACAGGTTCGCCCGTGGCAGCCAGCCGGCGTAACTGCTGTTGCCGGTCGGTGCTGAGCTTGGCGGGCTTGGTGGCCGGCAGTTGGCGAGCTCGGCGAGAGTCACGCGAAGCGGCGCGCCGTTCGCGGCCGAGCTCGAGCTCGAGCTCGGCGAGCGTCGCCATGATGGTGGCCACCGCACGGCCGGTCGGTGTACCGGTGTCTACGCCTTCACGTAACGCGCGCAATAGAATTCGGCGCTCTCCGAGATCTGCGATGGTGCGAGTTATTTCTACGACGGATCGGCCCAGTCGATCGATGGCGGTGACCACGACGGTGTCACCCTCACGGGCGTAGTCCAGGAGGGCAGCCAATCCGGGGCGGGCGGTATTGGCTGCTCCGGAGAGTTTGTCGGTGAAGACGTGGCCGGATTCGACCCCCGCCGCGACGAGCGCGGCGAGCTGCACATCAAGGTCCTGGCCCAGAGTGCTCACCCGCGCGTACCCGAGAATCGCCGTCACAGCATCTACCGTCTCATTGCCCTCCGACAATGAGGATCTGAGACACGCGGTGTGAGACAAGAAATGAGACACCGCGACCTGGGGTTACGCAGCAGGGGAGCGGGGCCCTCGGTGCGGTCTCATTTCTCTACATGCGAGACGGTCAAGCGGCTTGTAGCTATCCACCAAAAGCTGCACTGCGATGCCTGGACCGCGCGGGCCGCATCGCTAACGGCGACGCATACGGCGTTGCGTTCCGGGTCGGCGCCCGAGAGGCTTCTAGTCAGGCTTCGGTTTGGGTACCGCGACCGAACGTCGTTCGAATATCCAGAGAGCTCAGAGTGACCCCAACGTGGCGGTGCACGTCAACGGCGACATCCACAATTAGGGCGACAGCTGGCGGCTGACGCCGACTAGGTTGGCCTCATGGCCTACTCGTTCGTGGGACCAGCGGAGGCTAACGCCTACGGGGAATCACGATTCGGGATCGCTGCACCGTGGACCCATCGGGCAGGTCGGCGCGGAGCCCGAGAACCTCAAACTGATCGGGACTCGCGTTGACTGTAGCGATCTGCACGTTCATCGCGTCCGGGAGAAGCTCAGCGAGTGCCTGTTGCAGCGCTTCTGCTGTCTCGATACCCAGCTGAACTGGGTCGGCGTTGCCCACCGTCAGCTGCCTCGGTGCTTCTGAACGAGCTTGCGAACCTCGGCGTCGTTGGGCGTGATTCCCATGTCCTTCATCTGCTTCTTGACCTCGTCGATGGCGTCCGACTCGGTGCCGCCCAAGGGGATCTGGATCCCCGCCGAGAATTGCTTCTCGAGGTCACGTTGCAGCTTGGCCATGCCGGCCTTGTTCGGGACGAACTTCCCGGAATTACTCATCTGACGTCTCCTTGCTTCAACCCGGCGCGGCCAGTCCGCAGTCGGTCTCCGAAGCAAGTCCAACATGCTCCACCGACAAGCTCCTCGGCCCGCGCTGACCTGTTCCCTGTGTCCCGGTAAACCAGGAACAGGCCGCCGTCATGACCAACACCTGAGGCAGAGACAAGATCTGAGCCATCCAACTTCTTTAAGGAACGAGACAGGCGCGGACGACTTCCGGGGCTCCCTCCGACGGCCTGCACAGACGGGCCTCTAGGAACCCATTGACCATGGACGGTATTCGCGTAATACTGTATGTGCGCCACACGGTGTGGCGCACATGTAGGTCAACGAAAGGAACCGGGAATGGCACAGAAACCGAAGCCCAACTTCAAGCCGTATAACAACAAAAAGTCCGGCTCGAAGCCCCAGCAGCGCAACTTCTTGGGGGAACCCATCCACTCAAAGAAGCAGTCGGGCAGTCATGGCAATGCCCGCAAAGTCCACGACACCAAGGGGCGCAATACGCAGGGCCGCCGAAGTTGGTGAAACGTCATCCACTAGCTAGAACCGCAAAAAGGGTCAGGGTAGGGACGTGAGGTCCCTACCCCGACCCTTTTGCTACGGAGACCGCCCACCGCATTAGGAAACGCACTCCCAGTTGGGCGGGCTACTCGGACTCACTCGCGCGGGGCACACAACATTCGGGTTGACTGCAAGATCGGTGATGATGCCCCCATTGGGGGAGGTGGAGGCTCGCTGGCATCGCCATGAGTACGCGTCGCGCGGCGCCACTTGATAGGCCGTGGCTGGGCGGAAGTTCGAATTACCGGGATACATAATGCTGCACACCGCGTTCATATCGACTATCTGCCCCGGGGCGGCGGTGGCTGTCGGACATATCCCGATCAGTGCGAGCGCGGCGGCATAAATGCCGCCGACGGCGAATCGCCGAAGTTGGTGGACCATCATGTGTCACTCCTGCAGCTACAAAAACTGATCACGACTGTCATATCGTAATACCCGCGCACAGCATTACATATCGTGCGTATGTTCGAAGAAAAAGGGTGTAAATCGCTCGCTTGAGACCAGGTGTTCTTAAGATTGCGCGGTGGGGTTGACAGGGGATGAGCGCGACGACGTGTTTGAGGCGCAGGCTGCCGATGACGTCCGTAAAGTGCGCAGGTTGGCGAGGATAGCGACGACAACACTATCGATCACTGCCATGCCTGAGCAGTTCGAAGACCTGGTCGATGAACCGAATCTGCAGCAGGCCATGTCGGATGCCTACCGACAGGCCAAGACGCAACAGGCGCACCCTGAGGAGGGACTGGATCATCTGATCGCTGCGGCGGCGGCAGTGATGCTGGTGCGTCAGCGCCGTAGGATCTTCTGCCGCGGTGCCGAACCGGAGCTATCCCCGCAGCTGAGCATCTGGGGCGATTTTGGCTACGCCGTTGTCAGCGCGCTATGTCTTGCCGTAAATATTCTCGACAACACTGGGATCGACATCCCCGTCGACGCGCAGCCGCGCTCGCGAGCAGGCCTGCTGCATCACCTAGCTACCGTCGATGAGCAGGCCGTGGGCGCGTACCCCACGGCCAACGCGGTTGAAACAATTGCCCGCTGCCTCCACGAGTTCAAGGACCAGTCGAGTACTCCACCACCGGAGCCGCCCCGGCAGTTCTCGATGCGGCAACTGCTGACTACCGCCGGCGCGACCGCACTGGTGATGCTGTTAGTCGGCCTCGCCGTATGGCAGGTCCCCGCGCTCGCGGGAAGTGCGGGCCAGGTGACCACAAGCGACCCACCATCGGCATCAGCGCCCGTTGCTAGCCCGATCGCACTGCTGCCTAAGAATCCACCAACTGTTCCGTTGTCGCAGACGCTTCCGAACACCGTTGTCCAGCTGTTCGCTTATCCCGACAACGCCGAGCCCGATGCGAAGACCGAAACGGTTCCGGGACTGGTGCCCCCGGCGAGCGGTCCAGTCATGGCGATCAATGACCGCCTCACCTTTGAGGTGTGGCTGTCGATCCGAGACCAGCACAGTCCTCCGGACACAGTGTCGCTGGCTATCAACGCGGTGAGCCCGACCACAATCATGGAGGCACAGCGAATAGCCAACCGTGATTACCCGGGAAAGCCCGAAGCTGATCTTGACGACGGTTCTTCGGTTCCAGTGCCCCGAATCGCCGTCGATGGCACACCAACCATCTACCGATTTGTTCTAGCAGCCCCGCCATCGAATAACACCATCGGATACTGGTGTGGTTACACGCCTAAACCAGTATCAATACTGGTCACCAAGGGTGACAACGACGAGTCAGTAATCACTAGCTACCCGGTGTACGTCGTGCGCGACGAGCTTTTCGCCGGTAATCCCTGTTGATGTCGTTACGTCTCAGGTCTCAGATCGGGCTTCGCCTATCTGCTACGGCTTCTCGTTCATCGCGCCCTCGCGAGCGACGGTTCCCTCCCGGGTAGAGGATGATCCAGCTAACGAATCCAGCTCCGCGAACGCCTTCTCCTCATCGGCGCGCAGTCGGGCGCGAACCTCGGCTTTGAGTGCGTCAATCTGCCCTTCCGCCTCGGCGAGGATCTTGTCTGTCGCCTGACGTACTAGTGCGGACTCTGAGATGCCCTTAGCCGCTGCCAGCACCGCAAAGCGGTGGGCGTACTCGGCGTCGACACGCGCCTGAAGTGTCTTGCCCTTATCTCTGGCCATCACAGCCCTCCTAGCAGTTGATTCAAGTCAGTGTTCGTTCGTTGCACACCGCCACAGACACGGCACTAGTGGTCTGCACAGAAAAGCATGCACACAGACACACAGTCGTACTGCATGCATCAAAAGTTACACCACTCGGATGCGATCGCTGCACCAAAGCCATCCCGAACATGCCGTACGTACGTATTTTGGCAGTTCTGATTGACTAGATTTGCGTCATCGCGTATTACTGTATGTACGCGCCCGAACCCGGCCGGGCGCACAACCACAAGGAGGTTGGCCATGGCCACCGACGAGGTACAACAGATCAGCCCGCAAGCGCAGCACTCGGGCTGGATGCAGCACCCCGCCTTCCGAAGGATCGCGATACTTGTGCTGTCAGCAGTCGCAGTTGCCGGACTGACTGGGTTTATCCAACCCGGGCTTGTCCAACCTGCAGTTGCGCAGGCTTACACCATCCAAGGTCCGAATCAGGTCGGATGGGGCCGAGCGGCCATCCTTTTCAACCGAGAAGAAACTCGCCAGATCGGATTCGGAGCGGCGCCCGGCGGCTTGGCTCCAACGAATCCGGCAGTCGCGGCGTTTCTTGTCGCCAGGATGGGCCTGGCGGCTATCGCGATGAACTACTACAACCGCGGCCTGTGCAGCGCCTACACGTGGTCGGTCCGACCGTGGGACAACCAAGGCTTCATGAGCCGAAAATGCTAACTAGCAGCAGCTTCTGCACGGCCCCGGAGTCCACCAGGACTTCGGGGCCGTGTCAGTCGTAGAACGCGCAGAATCCCCGCGAAACGACCCCTGGGTTGCCCTTGAGGCAGCTGGGGACAAGAGCAGGAAGCTGGCGCGCCAACAAGCACCGATGCGGTGGCATTTACGATTGACGGGACCTCGACCTCACCGTCCGACAAAATCCTTGGTGGATACCTCCGCTCGGCAAGAGGATCGGGTTGAGTTCCGGGGGGTTAAAGCGCTGCTCCGATTGCTCCCCGCATTCTGCCAGGATGTATTGTGCCACTACGGAAACAGTCAGGGATTCTTTCCACATCACCGCTGTCGGCAGGTTAACCTCCAACGATTCCTCGATCGATCTGCGTAGCTCCACCCGCTTCAAGGAGTCGATCCCCAGTTCACTTAACGGCTGATCGTTATCGAGTTCGTCCTCATTCATGGCCAACGCCTTGGCCACAATCTCGCGTACGGCAGCGGTCACAAGCTCTGACAATGCTGTTTCCTGTGCGGCGGTAGCCGTGCCCTCGTCACGGCCGCGATAGCAAAGAACCATTGCCTCGCAAGCTTTTTCCGACTCAGTAATGGCGATGTCGCCTTCGTGAATCTGTTCGGAAGCCTCTTGGACGTCGACGCAGGCACCGCCGACGAAAATGTGATCGTAGCTGGTCAGGTATGTGGTGGGCTCATAGTCGAAGTCCTCGTTGCCTCTCCTAGGGCGTTGTGCAAGCGGTCCTCGCAGCAGTAACCCCAAGCCCTCCTGGCCGCCCTCCTCGTCAGGGAAAAAGCGGGCTCGACGAGGATAGTCGGTGACCGTCACAGGGTCGGCGCTGGAGCTTTCGATAGTCGTGCTGACGTCGCCAGTACCGACGACATGATTAGTCACCGCAACGACGGACGGGTTTGCGACCAGGCGTCGAGGGGAGATCGGCATCAGGGCGCACATCAATTGCGCGGCCCTGCCATCGACATAGATGTAGGAGCCCCGCGCCCAGAGCAACCGATCGAACACCTCAGGGTCGTCGATCAGGGCGGAATGCTCAGCGGTTCCAGAAGGAATCCAGTCTCTGTCGTCGTGTTGGAGGGAGACGAACAGGCTGATCCGCCTGAAGCCATCAGCATTGTGGTTCAGTACGAACGTCATTGGCAGCCGAGGCAGGGAACGCGCGGCAAAGCCTAAGAGCATTTCGAGGGCGCCATTTGCGCGTACATCCGGTGCGCGCGCACTAGAAACGTAGCGCATAACGTCTTGGACGTGTCTCAGTGCGATCCCATCCCTACCGGGTGCACTCGCCACCATCCCGCCCGCAGCTTCCGCGATGACCATGCCGTGATTTGCGCGGCACACCACGTCGGCGTACCGCTTCTCACCTCGAATCCGCCATTCATCAAAGAAGTTGGTCTGGGCCACTGGATCTTCCGTGAAAAAGGTGGCCAACGAAGTGAAAAACATAAGTGAGGAGTCAGCGACGACGTTCCTCGACGAATTATTGAGCTCGTCGTGGCACGTCTCGTCACGGTCACCTAGTTTCGCTATCCGGCACCGTAGCGCTCGCCAAAGTTCGGCTATGTCCTGGCGTGCTTCATTATTGGACGCCGCTACAGCATCGGAGGTCACCGGAGGGTCAGCTGCAACTGCAGCTAGTGCGGAGCGCAGTTTTCCCCTCGGTGAGAGCCACCGTTCGATAGAGCTGCGGTTGATGGCTTTGACAACGGGAGCGTTGTTGGAAAGTTGCGGCGAAATCCTATGTGGGTTGCTCGCGATGACACCTTTTACGGCGTTTAGACTTTTTATGCCCGCGATTCGCTGCGCACGCCCCAGCGGGGTCCGTGCGCGAGCAGCCCGAGCCGCGGGGGTACCCAGCGAGGACTTCTCAAGCAGGGCAGCAATCTTCGCAGTGGAAGCCTGTGCGCGCTCATCGTCATGCGGGTTCATCATCGTGCCTTCTCATCTAACTTATCTAGGCGGTTAATCCAGTCATGGTTAGCTTTTAGCCACTGCCAACGCCGATCGATAGCACGACCTGTCTCTCCACCGAGTTCAGCGGCAATCTCTTTGTAGGTCTTCTTGTTGGCCCTGCCCCAAACGATGTCCCGGTCGCGCTGAGACAGGGAACCGAGGTGCTCACGCAACACGTCCTGGTCTACGACTTGCTGGGCTAGGTCGCTACTGCAGCTCATATGATTTCGGACAGTCTCGCGAGTTTGCTGACCACAAACCTCGACCGCGCGGTGATATTTGATCGCGTCCTTGCGTTCCTCTTTAAGGAAGTTGATCACTTCGTACATAGACCCGGTCGTGAACCAGGTACGTATTAGAGCGCCACCTTGCGGGTTCCAGCCAGTACCCGCCCGCCCCTTGTCACGAAACTTCTCAAGTGCTTCACCGACCGCCCAATCAATGATGCTGTCTCGGTAGCCGCGGTCGGTGGCTAAGCGTTGAGCCTCATCGACGGAGGGTCTGAAAGGAATGCCCTTCCTTGCCAGCTCCGTCGTGAACGTCCCATTGCGCAGCATCTGCTTGAGTACATCCACGGCGTAGCGAGCCGTCTCTGTCGCGAAGAGATCCCACCCTGGTCCAGTGAAATCCATCTCCCGCAGTGCCTCGAACAGCTCGATATCGGCTTGCCACTGCTGTCGCGAGATCGGAGATTCGCTGTCATCAGGCTGTTGCCGGGGTGTCGCAGCACTAGTCATTGCCTAGGACCACCTCCCTACCCCTGACAGCTCCATTGTGACCGCTGAGATGCATCACTGCGCATCCCCGCTGAAACCCTTATAGGAAGCTGCCGCACGAAAAGTACCGCCGCGCGCGAAACTTTTTCAGATCCAGATCTTCTTCATTCTCTAGCGGTGAATTAGCAGGCCAGACTGCCTAGAACCCTGACAAGTGCGAATGCAAAGGATGATCCGCGATGTCAGACCCAACCTCCACGCCCACCGCGCCGCCCGCGCCGTGCGCCACGTGTGGTAGCACCCCGTGTCTGGCCCTGGTCCGCGCCAATATCCCGCCGGTCGGGTGGATCGATTTTCTTGACCGCACCATCGCCCGGCTCACCAGTAGCCACTGGACCGTCCGCCAATCCGGCCACCTACTCGCGTTCGTATTACTGATCGGGCTTGCCGGCACCTTCGTCAGCCTCGCCGCAACAGACAAGTTGCCCGCGCTGATTGAACATGCGACTCAAACGCCATGGGGTTGGGCCTACTTGGTCGGCGGGAGCGCACTCGCTGGCGGGGGGTACACCATCCGCCACGTCCGTACCCGGCGTCACCACTGATACAACTCTGCGCTGACGTATTGGCGTGTGAATTTTTGAGGCGCTCGACCCGCAGCTTTTTTGGGGCGCAAAGGTCACACCAGATGACGGCAAGTCAACCATCGCTGGTGCGCCCGGGGAGGGGCGCGACACGGCCCGGGCGCGTATCGCGATAGCGCTCAGAGCTTCAGGATCCCCTCAAGATGGTCAGTCAGAGCCCCGGTCTTCGTCTTTTTCCCGGTCGGCGATGTAGTCGGCGAGCTGGTTGGTGAGCCACCAGGTGAGATGGTCGGCGGTGTGGCTGGCCAGTGCGGCGGTGAGGGCGTGGTGGCGGTCCTCGGTGTGCATGACCCAGCCGTATTCGGTGACCGGTGACCGGTCGGCTTGTTGGTTGATGTAGTCGTCGAGCAGGGTGCTCAGTTCGCCGGCGGTGGTGTCGGCGGCGTCGGTGGTCGCCTCGGCGCGCTGTGATGCGGTGTAGTGCGGTGGAAGCTCGGCGAGGTCGGTGTAGAGCTGGCTGATCATCGCGGTCAGGGCGGTGTGCCCGTGGTGTCCCCAGTCGGTGGCGATGCGGTCGGCTACCGCATCGATACGGCCGATGTCGAGTACAGCGGTCGGGGGGTTAGAGGCTGAGGTCATAGCCCTGATCCCTTTCTCGGCTCCGGGATTGGCTTTGTTCGAGGCCGAGGTGGCGGTCGAGGGCTCGGTCGTGTTGTCTGCGCAGGGCTTTGCGGTGGCTGCTCAGGCGGGCGGTGACGCTGCGGTGGTGTCCGGCGACGAGTGAGGCGACCCGCTCGGGCAGGTCCTGGGTGGGGGTGTCGGCGGCGGTCTGGTGCGCGGTGCGGGCTTGATCGTCGCGGCCGATGATCTGGCGCAGCGCCCGGGCGGCCTGGGTGGGGCTGCCCCGCTGGGCCAGGTGCACCCCGTCGGGAGCGGCCAGGTCGCGGTGCTGATGATCGCTCTCGCCGCTGCTGCGTTGGTAGAGGTAGGCGTGATTCGATGCGCGGCCTCGGGTCAGGGCGACGTAGGCCAGGTTGCGGCTGGCGGTGTCAGCGAGCACGGCGTGGGTGGTTTCGGCGGTGACGCCTTGCGCGGTGTGCACGGTGACCGCATGCCCGAGCTGCACCTGCTCGCGCAGGTAGTCACCGCTGAATACCGCCCAGGCCTGGTCGCCGTGTCGGCGCGCCGCGATACGCGGGTGCTCGGGGCTGTTGTCGACGGCAACGACGTGCCAGCGTTGCCCGTTACGCACTGGCGCATCCGAGAGGGTGCGGCTGCGGTCATCGGGTGCGTAGACGGTGAGGGTGGAGTCGTTGAGCCGGGTGACGACCACATCTCCGGTGGTGATGTGGTGCCCACGCGCCCCGGTCACCGTCGCCACGTCGTGTCCCTGGTTGGTGTGCTCGGCGACGATGCGGTCATGGACACGGCGATTCAGGGCGTCGGTGATCTCGACGGTGTCGGCCAGCAGCAGGCTGTCCTTCCCGGCGGCCAGATCAGCCTGGTGGGCGGCTAGGGCGTCGGCGGCCATGGTGACTTGATCCCCGCAGGCCAGGCGGTGGTGGTCGCGGTACCAGTCGATCGCGCGGCGTACCGGGGCCGGCCCGCCGTCACGTAACGCCAGTGACGCTGCACGTTCAGCGGGGTCGTGTTGGCGCCACACCTCGCTGAGGCGTTGGCTCCAGGGCAGCTCGTCACACAGTTGGGCGAACATCCCGCCGCGGGCTTTGACCGGCTGCAGTTGGTGGGCATCACCGACCATGACGGTCTTCGCCCCGGCGGCTGTGGTCGCTGCCAGTAGTTGGCGCCATTGATGGGTGCCGACCATGCCGGCTTCATCGACGACGATGACATCGAATGGTCCGAGTTCGAGGCGGCCGTCAGCCAACTGTTTCAGGGCGCTGTGCATGGTGTAGCCCTCGCTGGCCGCGCCCTCGGCGACAGCGACGTCGACGGCTTTGCCGGTGGGGGCGATCACGATCATTTTCGCTGTGTGGCGTTGCTCGACGAGGGTGCGCAACGCCCGCATCGAGGTGGTCTTGCCGGCCCCCGCCGGCGCGCTCAACGGCACCACCAACTGGGGTGTGGCGGCGATCGCGGTGATGACCTGATGCTGCTGGGCGGACAGCCCCAACGCCGTGGCGGTGTGCTCCGGGCGCACCCACGCCGACGCCCGCACATTGGTGGCATCGACCAAGCCAAAGACTTGGTGTTCTTCGGCCAGGATCAGGTCCACGGTGAACCGTTCGGTGCCTTCGCGTTGGTGCGCGCGCCGTGGCCCTGTGAGCCGCATCCCGACCGTGTCCACGCATGTTTCGATGACCTGGCGCG
This sequence comes from Acidimicrobiaceae bacterium, assembly GCA_002698945.1. Taxonomy (GTDB): domain Bacteria; phylum Actinomycetota; class Acidimicrobiia; order Acidimicrobiales; family Ilumatobacteraceae; genus Ilumatobacter. The sequence continues at coordinate 215 of NZZV01000109.1, read as the reverse complement.
GCATCGGCGCCGCCCCGCCCGCCACACCATCGGGGCCTGACTCTGCCTCCGCGACCAGGGGTAGTTGCGCGCCGATGATCTCGATCAGATCCGCGCGCGTGAGCGCCGCTTTGTCGGCGCGTGCGGCCATCGCGGCCACTGCGCGTCGATCCACCACGATCCCGCTGCGGGTGGCCCGCGCCGCCGCGCGATGCGCGGCCTGTTCGCGGGCGGTG
>NZZV01000108.1 GCA_002698945.1 Acidimicrobiaceae bacterium | reverse complement strand
CCTGGTCCGGGTCGACGGCGGCATGCCGATCGGCCAGTAGCCCGGCCGGTCGGACGGTCAGTCGCTCGACTCGGGTGGACGCCAACACGTCGCGAGCAACACCAACGCCCCACCGATGCCCGCGCCGACCGAGATCGCGAGGCCCGTCCAGCCGATGAGGTCGTCACGCAGATCGAGCGCATCGTCGAGCGACCAGGCTCCGGGTCCGACCGCGCCCAGCAGCATGCCGCACAGCCCCAGGGTCATGACGTACTCCCACCCCTCACCGGGACGGAAGATGAAGAACCCGTTGCCCCGGTGGTTGATCGCCCAGGCGACGAACATCGTGCCGACGACGGCGGCACCACCGAAGGGGGTGAGCAGGCCGAGCACGAGCAGCGCTCCCCCGCCGATCTCGGTGAGGCTGGCGAGCCACGCCTGCACGAGCGGCGGCCGCATCCCCATCGAACCGAACCACCCGGCCGTGCCCTCGATCTTGCCGCCGCCCCAGATGTGGTTGATCCCGTGTGCCAGCATCACCGCACCGATCCCGCACCGGAACACGAGCAGCGCCAGGTCGACCGCATCCGCATCATTCATGCCGTCGACCGTAGCCCCACCGTCGGATGAGGTCAGACCCCAACCGACATCGGAGTTGCTCGGGATCAACCGCCGCCGTGTCGGTTGGGGTCTGACCTCATCCGACTCGCTGCCTTCAGGACAGTGCGGCTCGGGTTCGTGCTCGGCCGAGTTCGATCATCTCGGCGGCACGGTGGAAGTCGAGGGTGCCGCCGGCGTCGCGCGGGATCGTGATCAGCACGTCGGGCGGGTACCCGGCGAGGCGGTACTTGGCCACGACGCTGCGGAGCGTGTCGAGCGAGAGATCGACGACGTCGCGCGTCTTCAGCCCGGCGGGTGGCGGATCGTAGGCCAGCGCGTCCGCGGCGTCGGTATCGGTCAACTGGCTGCGGATGTTGCCCATCCAGCGGTTGAGGGTGCGGACCAGTTCACTGTCGGGTCGCACCTCCTCCTCGTCGACCGTCGCCACTTCCCGCGACGGAGCGTCGGGCCAGCCGGCCACGCTCAAGTGTTCCCCGGCGAGCGCGACGCCCACCACCACGTCGGCGTCGATCCCGGCGGTCGCGACGACCGGCAGCGGATCGACGAGTCCGCCGTCCGCGAGCAACCGTCCGTTGATGACGACCGGCGTGATCACCCCGGGGATCGCGGTCGACGCACGGATGGCCGCATCGAGGCGTCCGTGCTGGAACCAGACCTCCTTGCGATGCGTGAGGTCGGCGGCCACGGCCGTGTACGGGATGGGGAGGTCCTCGATGTGCACGTCGCCGACGAGTTCACCGAGTTTGAGGAAGATCTTGCTGGCACGCACCATCCCCGGGCCCATCAGCGTCGGGTCGAGCATCCGGAGGACATCGCGCTGGGTGAGCGTCACTGCCCACTCGGCGAACTCGTCGAGTCCGCCGACAGCGTGCAACCCACCCACCAACGCCCCCATCGACGACCCGGCGATCCCGACGATCTCGAAGCCGTTCGCCTCCAGCTCCCGGATCACTCCGATGTGGGCATAGCCGCGCGCGCCTCCGCTCCCCAACGCGAGTGCAACTCGCTTCCCGACAGCCGGTTCCGTCACACCACCAGTGTGGCGCGGCGTCGCGGCCCGATCGTCGACCGGGCCCACCGGGCGGTTGGGCCGGGAGTCGTCGGGGTACGGTGACGGGCGTGACCGCTGAGACCGACCCACGGGCCGTGATGGAACGCGCCGGGATCGCCCCGACGGCGATCTCGGTCTTCGAACGACAACTCGCCGACGTGCGGGCCGGCGCCGGCGGCCTGCTCCGCGACGCCGACATCGACCCGTATCACGCACCGGCACTCGGCGTTCCGTCCGGCGACCACACGGCGCTCGCCGGTACGGCGATGATCCGCCTGAACGGCGGGCTGGGCACCTCGATGGGGATGGAGCAGGCGAAGTCGTTGCTCGAGGTGCGCGACGGGCTGAGCTTCCTCGACATCATCGTCCGCCAGGTCCAGACGCTGCGCAGCACCACCGGTGCTCGCCTCCCGCTCAGCTTCCTGCACTCGTTCCGCACGTCGGCCGACAGCCTCGCCGCCCTCGCGAAGTATCCCGACCTCGCCGTCGACGATCTGCCGATCGAGCTGATGCAGCACCGGGTCCCGAAGCTGCTCGCCGACGAGCTCACCCCCGTCTCGTGGCCCGACGATCCCGAGCTCGAGTGGTGTCCTCCCGGGCACGGCGACCTCTACACCGTGCTCCACGCGACCGGATTCCTCGACCGGCTCGCCGAGCGGGGATTCGAGCGTGTGTTCGTCGCCAACTCCGACAACCTCGGCGCGGTCCCCGACCCCGAGGTCGCGAGCTGGTTCGCGAACAGTGGTGCTCCGTTCGCGATCGAGGCGGTCCGCCGCACGCCGAGCGACCGCAAGGGTGGCCACTTCGCGATCCGCAAGTCCGACGGGCGGCTGATCCTGCGCGAGACGGCGCAGACGCCGCCCGACGAGCAGGGCGACATCGACCGGCACCCGTTCACGTCCACGAACAACCTGTGGTTCGACGTGGCGGCCACCCGGCGACTGCTCGACGACAACGGCGGCGATCTCGGGTTGCCCGTCATCATCAACCGCAAGACCGTCGATCCGACCGCCCCGGAGAGCCCGAAGGTGGTCCAACTCGAGACCGCGATGGGGGCGGCGGTCGAGGTCTTCGACGGGGCGACCACCGTCGAAGTCGGACGTGATCGGTTCATCCCCGTCAAGACGACGGACGACCTGCTCGTGGTTCGCAGCGACTGCTACCGACTGACCGACGACTTCCGCCTCGTCCAAGTACCCGACGAGATCCCGTTCGTCGAACTCGCCCCCAGCTACAAGCTGATCGACGAATTCGACCTGCGTTTCCCTGCCGGAGCGCCGAGCCTGGCCGAGGCGACGTCGCTCGTCGTGCGTGGTGATTGGACCTTCGGTGCCGGCGTCCGCGTCGTCGGCGACGCCGAACTCGGTCCCGAGGGCGGCACCGTCCCCGACGGCGCAGTCCTCGGCTCCTGACGACGACCGGCAGGGTCACGAATCCGCCGTGCGCGCAGCGTCGAGCGGGGCCGCTCGCTCACGCGTCTCCAGTGAGGCCTGATCGGTCACAACAGGTCGTTGGCGGTGAGCCAGTCACCGAAGCGGTCGATCCACGAGTCCGACGGCAAACCCTGACGCTTCATCCCGAAGCCGTGGCCGCCGGTGGCGTACAGGTGGAGCTCGACCGGAACGCCGGCGCGCCGCCACGTCTCGTAGATCAGCACCGAGTCGCCGGCCAGGCCGAGCCCGTCGTCGGTGGCGGCGACGATGAACATCGGCCCGCTCCCGGCCGGCGGCTCCGCCAGGTCGCAGCCGCGAACGGAGGCGTAGATCGGTGCGATGAAGTCCGGACGCTCTCGCTTCTGGTTGGCGTAGGCCACCCGCATCGTCACGTTGCCGCCGGCCGAAAAGCCGATGAACCCCACCCGGTCGGGTCGAACCCCGAGGTCGGCGGCGCGGTCGCGGATCCACGCGACGGCGGCCCTCGCATCCGCCGCGGCGAGCGGCGCGATCTCGTTCATCTCGGCGTGGACGCCGTCGAGGTCGGTCGTCATCTTGGTGACCAGCTCGGCGACGGCATCGTCACCGCACGGCACGAGCCGGTACTCCAACACGAAGGCCGACACGCCACGATCGGCCAGCCACTCGGCGACCTCGAACCCCTCACTCTCGATCGAGAGTGCGTGGAAGCCGCCGCCGGGCGCGACCACGATCGCCGTGCCGTTGGCGACGTCCGGGACGACCGGCGTGACCGTCGGGACGACGACGTTCGTGACGACCTGGTTCTCGAACAGCGTCGAGTAGTACGTGGTCCTCCGGTCGGGCCGTCCCTCGCCTCCAGCGGCTACTCCGGCGTAGAGCTCCACCGGTGCTCCCCTCGTCGTCATCCCACCCTCCCGTCGATGTCGGCATCGATCAATCGGCGACGATCGTCCGCGCCGATGCGACGAGGATAGTGACGTCGCGTCAGGTGGCGGGAGTGTCGGTGCCGAGCACGGCCCGGGCAGCGGCCTCTTCGGGGGCCGGCACGGCCACGACGACGCCGGGCTCCGTGTCGACGGGAATCGCGCCGCCCTCGACCTCGTCCACCACGACGGCGTCGAGACCGGCACCGATCAGCTTGGCGGCGACGACCTCGGCCTCGCCCCGATCGGGGAAGGTGGCGATGATCGCTGGGGCGGGATGGTCGGAAGCGGAGTCGGTCACGCATCGACGGTTCCCTGCCCACGGTCACCCGAAACCGGTGCGGCTCCGCATCCACCGTTCGGGTGTCGCTCGTAGGAGCGCTGCAGAACGTGTGAACCCATCGAACCGCGGGCACTCCCCCGCCGGTGGCCGCTCCCGGCCATCGACATCGCGACCACGCTGGAGGAAGCTGGAACCATGAACGTGCGAGACCAACCACGAATGTGCGCGCCATGAATGTGCGGGACCTGGCCGATGCAGCGATCGAGATCCCGATCGTCACGAGCTTCACCAAGATCGGCTACCACGCCCGGCGCCGGCTCGACGACTGGACCCCGCTGACCGACTACGACTTCGGTGGGCGGGTCGTCGTGCTCACTGGCGCGACGTCGGGCCTCGGGCGCTGCGCGGCCCAGCTGTTCACCGAACAAGGTGCCACGCTCGTGGTGGTCGGTCGCTCGGCAGACCGCAACCAGGGCGTCGTCGACGAGATCGTCGCCTCGTCCGGGAACACCGCCGTCAGCCAGATCGCCTGCGACACGGGCGAGTACGACCAGGTCCGCCACCTCGCCGACCAGGTACTGACCGACCACGATCGCCTCGACGTGCTGATCCACAACGCCGGTGCTCTGACCGCCGAGCGTCACGATTCCTCCGACGGGACGGAGCAGACGATCGCGAGCCAGGTCGTCGGACCGTTCCTCCTGACGACGCTCCTCCTCGATCGTCTCGCCGAGACCGAGGGGAGTCGGGTGATCACGATGTCGTCGGGCGGCATGTACACCGCCGGGCTGACCGTCGATCAGCTCCAGATGCCCGCGGACGACTACAAGGGCACCGAGCAGTACGCACGAGCCAAGCGCGCCCAGGTGACCCTCAACGAGATGTGGGCCGAACGGTCAGGACACCGCGGGGTCTCGTTCCAGGCGATGCACCCCGGCTGGGCCGATACACCCGGCGTCGAAGCCGCACTACCTGGATTTCGCAAGGTCATGGGCCCCTTGCTGCGGGACGCCGATCAGGGCGCCGACACCCTCGTGTGGCTGGCCGGAGACGCGGCGCCGCTCGACCACAACGGAGGTTTCTGGCTCGACCGGCGGCTCCGGTCGATCCACAAGCTGCCGACCACCAAGAAGACCGACACGCCCGAACGGCGTGAGCGCCTGTGGAGCTGGGTGACCGAACGCGCCGGGTTGTGACCCGGAATGGCTCCGTGACCCGGGTCAGCCCTCGTCAGTGGTGGCGGGGTCAGTGGTGGCGGGGTCAGTGGTGGCGGGGTCAGTGGTGACGGGGTCGTTGATCTCCTCACCGGGCGTCCGGTCGGGCAGCAGGACCAGACTGAACTGGGAACGCTCGTCGTCGACCCCCTGGGCCAACAGTGCCGAGACCTCCAGTCGGTTCTCGCCCTGCACCCAGGCGCCGGCGAAGGAATCGGTGCCGGTGGTTCGCACCTCCTCGACGGCCTCCCAACCGTCCTCGACGAGCTGGACGGAGAAGAACTCCATGATCTGCTCGGGACTCGTCGCTGTGACCGTGAACGACTGCGTGACGACCCCATCGCGTTCCGTCTGCTCGGTTTGTTCGGTGGCGCCGCGCGGGATCGGGATGGCATCGAAGTCGCCCTCGGAGAACCCGGTCCCCGAGCCGGGTGTGGGCTGGGCGTCCTGCTGTTCCTCGTCGGCGACGACATCGGCGCCAGCAGCGTCGTCGGCGTCGCCGGCGGCGTCGTCACCGCACGACGTCAGGGCGAGCGCCGCGACGGCGACGGCAGCGGACAGGCGTCGAGGGCTCGTTCGGCTCATCATCGCAAGCATGTGCGGGTGATACCCGCACCCGGACGGGCCGACACGTCGTGAACACCGACCCGGCTCGCGTCCGGTCCGACCGGAGATCCGATCCGGCCTGGTGTGTCCCGCCACGCCGGCTTCGCCGCCATACTCCCTGCATGAGCGCGGCCCATCACCACGTCCTCACCCTCACCTGTCCCGACCGGCCGGGCATCGTCGCCGCCGTGTGCGCCGGCGTGCTCGACGTGGGCGGCAACATCGTGGAGAACCAACAGTTCAGCGACCCGGACACCAGCACCTTCTGCATGCGGATGGTCATCGACACCCCCACGGACGACCCGTCGAACGTGCACTGGGCGGTGTCGGACCGTCTGAGCGATCCGATGGCCGAGGTGCACGTACGCCCCGCGCACGCCCGCCCCAAGGTCCTGGTGATGGTGTCGAAGTTCGACCACTGCCTGGTCGACCTGCTCTATCGCTGGCGGAACGGGCTGCTCCCGATCGACATCCCGCTGATCGTCTCGAACCATCCCGACTGCCAACCGGTCGCCGGTCGGTACGACATCCCGTTCCTGCACCTGCCTGTCAGCAACGACACCAAGGCCGAGCAGGAGGCGCAGATCCAGGAGTTGGTACGCACTCACGACATCGATCTGGTCGTGCTCGCCCGCTACATGCAGATCCTGTCCGACGACCTCTGTGAATTCCTCCGCGGTCGCGCGATCAACATCCACCACTCGTTCCTGCCCGGCTTCAAGGGCGCTCGCCCGTACCACCAGGCCCACGATCGGGGCGTGAAGCTCGTCGGCGCGACGGCCCACTTCGTCACCGCCGAACTCGACGAGGGACCGATCATCGAGCAGGACGTCGCCCGGGTGTCGCACGCCCACACCGCCGACCAGTTGGTGGAGCTGGGTCAGGACACCGAGCGGCTCGTGCTGGCTCGCGCCGTGCGGTACTGGGCCGAGGACCGAGTCTTCCTGGTCGGCGACAAGACCGTCGTGTTCCCCTGACAACACGACCGCGTCGTCCGGCATGTCGGCCAGAAGGTGCCCCTTCTGGTCGACTCAGAGGACGAGGTTGCGCAGACCGAGTCCCATGATGAACAGGCTGCCGAACCCGTACAGGAGGGTCGTCTTGTCCTTGATGAACGGACTGCCGCGGTAGCTGTAGAGGATCGCCACCGCCACCAGCGTCGAGAAGCCGTACAGCATGTGCATGTCGTCGATCTCGATGTCGTCCTGATTCGCCCACAGCGCCCCGATCGCCGCTTGCACGAACGTGGTGGCCTGCGCCACGACGACGACACTCCACATCGGGACACCGGCCAGCTGTCGCCACCGGTAGGCGGCGAGACACCAGACACCGGCGACGGCGTTGCCGATGATCAGCACCCAGGCGGCGATGGTGTGCAGGTCGCCCACAGCTCACTCGCCGCAGCCGTAGCCGCCGAAGATCACGGTGACGACGTCGTCGTCGGCCGTTCCGGTGAGCAGGCCGTAGAAGACGTCACTCACGTAGAAGTTCGGTGGGATGCCGACCTCGTCGTCCCCCTCGTTCACCGACGCGTCGGGGAACTCGGCGAACAGATCGACGACGCGGGAGCCGAGCCCGACGTTGCCCTCGGTGTGCAGGCCCACCGGGTCGTCGCCGATCTCACCGACCCGGCCGTACTCGTAGCCGATGAAGTGCTCACGGTCGAGGGCGTACGACGAGGCATCGGAGAACAGCAGCGACAGCACTCCCCAGTCGACCCGGCGTGCCCTGGTGGCGGCACCGCCCGCCCCGCAGTCGGCGAACGAAAAGGGATCGACCCATCCGGTGTCGGCGGTGTTCCCGCCGAGCACGGAGGTCACGTACTCGACGACACCCTGTGGCGCCGCCCCGAACCTCGCCGAACCGATGCCGTCGCCGCGCAGGATCAGCTCCTGCAACGCCAGCGGTTCGGTCGTCGTGGTCGTCGCCTCGGTCGGCGGCGGCGTGAGCACTGTCGTGGTCGGCCGCACCGTCGACGCCTCCTCCCCCTCGGCGGGCGCCGACGACGGCGACGACGCCGACGACGGTGACGACGCCGGTGGCGTGGTCGCCGGCGTCGTCGTCGACGCGAACGTGAAACTTGGCGGGGTCGGTGACGTCGTCGGTTCGTCGTCGCTGCATGCGGCGACGAGCATCAGCCCACCGACGGTGAACGCGACGACGGTCCTGCTCCTCGGCATGGACTCATCTTGCCCAATGCCGCCGACGAAACCTCGGCAATCCGATGTGACGTCGTCAGGCGGGGTGCGCCGACCCGACCTCGTCGAACAACCACCCACGCCGGGGACCACTCCGCGCGTCCCGGTCGTGCTCGATGTACCACTCGGTCCCGAATGCCCCCGTGAACGCGTCCATGGGCATCTGGAGGAAGAAGCTCGAGTCGGTGACCTGGCTCCGGTGCGCAGCGATCGACCGCCGCTTGCGCTCGGCCCAAGCCGAGACGTCGACGGCGAGGGTGATCTCGGCTTCCGGGGTCCCCATCGGGTTGCCGTCGTCCATCGGACCGTCGGGGTCGAACTCGTCGGGGCCGAAGTCGACCCCGTCGGCCCTGGCGGCGTCGAGGCCACGACGCATCTCGTCACGGTTCATCGTCGACTCGACCACCCGCAGGTCGGGGAGGTCGTCGCGCACCATCTCCTCGGCGCGGCAACCGACCTCGTGCACGCGGATGTGGTCGGGATGGCCGTAGCCGCCGTGCCAGTCGTAGATGGTCAGGACGTCGGCCCGTTCGTCACGGACGATGTCGGCGAGGCGGGTGGCCGCCTCGTCGAGATCGGCGTTGGCGAAGGCGTGATCGTGGCCGTTGGCGTCCCAGCCGGTCATGCCCGAGTCGTGGTAGTCGAGGAACTCGACCCGGTGGATGCCCAGCGCCGCCGCCGACGCCATCGTCTCCGCCTTGCGACGGTCGACGAGCGACTCGTCGGGCGCCAGATCGTCAGGCCGCTCACCGTGGATGCCGTCGGTGGCCACCACCAGCACCACACGGTGGCCTTCGTCGCTGGCGCGAGCCATCGAACCGCCCGTGGCGATCGCCTCGTCGTCAGGGTGGGCGTGGAAACAGACCAGTGTCGCCATTCGGGCCACGATACGAGCCGATGGCCACGACCGTCCGACCAGTTCCCGCCGACCTCACGGCTCCAGCACACCGGTGACGGCGCGTCGAGTCAGGCTTGCTTGGCGGCGCCGGACTCGAGGAGGGCGTCGACACGGGCGGCGTCGATCCCCCACTCGGTCAGCACCTCACGGGTGTGCTGGCCGTCGTGTGCTGGCGGTCGGTCGACCTCGGCCGCGGTGCGGCTGAACCTCGGCGCCGGTGCGGGCTGGGTGACGCCGCCGGGAGCGATGAAGGTACCGCGCTCGACGTTGTGCGGGTGTTGCGCCGCCTCGTCCATCCGCAGCACCGGAGCGAAGCAGACGTCGGTGTGTTCCATGATCTCGCACCACTCGTCGCGCGACTTGGTGCGGAACAGTTCGGCGAGGCGCTGCTTGAGGTGCGGCCACTGCGACGCATCCATCTGCTTCGCGAACTCGTCGTCGCCCTCCAGGCCGGTCAGCCGCAGCAGCTCGGCGTAGAACTGCGGCTCGATCGAACCGAGCGAGACGTATTCGCCGTCGGCGCACTCGTACACGTCGTAGAAGTGCGCACCGGTGTCGAGCAGGTTGGCGCCGCGACGGGTGATGTCGTGGGCGCCCATGTGGTGGAACGCCCAGAACATGGTCATGAGCACCGCCGTACCGTCGACCATGGCGGTGTCGACCACCTGCCCCTGACCGCTGCGTTGCGCCTCGAGCAGTGCGCACACCACGCCGAACGCGAGGAACATGCCACCGCCACCGAAGTCGCCGACCATGTTCATCGGCGGCGTGGGCGGCTGGCCGGCGCGGCCGTAGTGCGCCAGCGCTCCCGCCAGCGCGATGTAGTTGATGTCATGACCGGCAGCTTGCGCGTACGGCCCGCTCTGTCCCCAACCGGTCATCCGGCCGAACACGAGCTTCGGGTTGCGTTCGAGACAGACGTCCGGTCCCACGCCGAGACGCTCCATCACGCCGGGTCGGAATCCCTCGATCAGGGCGTCGGCCCCCTCGACCAGCTGGAGCAGGGTCTCCACACCGTCGGGGTGCTTCAGGTCGAGCGCGATGTTGCGGCGTCCGCGTCGGAGGATGTCGCCGTGCGGCGTGTCGGGCGCCGCGCCGCGTACGGCGCCGGCGCGTTCGACGCGGATGACCTCGGCGCCCATGTCGCTCAGCAACATCGCAGCGAAGGGGCCGGGGCCGATCCCGGCGATCTCGATGATGCGGTAGCCCGCGAGCGGCCCGCTCATGACGCCACCTCCACCGGAGCGCCGGCCGACGGATGGACCGCCGACGCCTGGTGACCCACGATCGCCGAGGTGAGCAGCGGCCACAATGGCGGTGGCATGTCGTGGCCCATGTCGGCGACCTCGAGGAGGTGGGCGTTGGGCACGAGCTCGGCCGTGCGGCGACCGCCCGACGGATCGATCAGGGTGTCGTCGAGACCGTGGATCACGAGCATGGGTGTCGTGACCGACCGCAACGCCTCGCTGCGATCACCCGACGCGGTGATCGCCGCGAGCTGGCGGGTCGCTCCTTCGGGGTAGAACGAACGGTCGTAGGCGATCGCGGCGAACTCCTTGGCAGCCGCCTCGTCGTAGTAGCGCTTCGACGCCCAGATCTTGAAGCCCCCGGACCGTTCGATCACCTCATCGCGACCCGACGGCGGCGGGGAGAGCAGGATCGCCATCGCCTCCGGCTTCGCTGCGCCGTAAGCCGGGTCGCCGACGGTGGACATGATCGACGTGACGCTGTGGAGCCGGTCGGGATGCTCGATGGCCATCGTCTGGACGATCATGCCGCCCATCGAGGCGCCCACCACGTGGGCACGGTCGATGTCGAGGTGGTCGAGCAAGCCGATCGCGTCGGCCGCCATGTCGGACAGCAGGTACGGCACCGGCGGGATCTCGGCCCCCGACATCGCGGCACCGAGCACCGCTGCGGTGTCGACGTGCTGGCCGTCGAGCTTGCTCGACAGCCCGCAGTCGCGGTTGTCGAAGCGGATGACGTATCGGCCCCGGGCGGCGAGCTGCTCGCAGAAGCCGTCCTGCCAGGCGATCATCTGGGCGGTGAAACCCATGACCAACAACAGGGCCGGGTCGTCGGGCGATCCGAAGGTGTCGTACTCGAGCTCGATGCCCGAGTCGAGGTGAGCGCGTGTCATGCCGCCGAGCTTGGCACGGCGAGACCGGCACGGCCGGATCGAGCCGTCAGTCGCCCAGCAGACGCCGCTTCTGGGCGTCGAACTCTTCCTGCGTGAGGGTGCCCCGTTCGAGCATCCCCTCGAGCTTCTCGAGCTGGGTCGCGACGTCGCTGCCACCGTCGCCCCGCCCCCCGAACATCCGGGAGTTGTTCGCCTCGCGCTGGGCGTGGATCAGGTTCTGGACCCGGCTCGGGTTCTTGATGTCGGTGAACCGCTGCTGACCCGATTCGCCTCCCGATTCGATGAGGAGGTCGCCGGCACCGAGCATCCGCTCGAACACACCCTGGTTCGACGACACGTTGTTGACCCGCTCGAGCGGGATCTCGATGCCGCTCTTGCGCATGACACCCGAGCGATAGATGACGCGGTCGCTGGTGACGACGAAGTTCGTCGTCGACCAGGTGGCGTACCGCTTGATGAGCCAACCGAGCGACACGACGATGGCCGCGAACGCCACCCACATCAGGCCCGTCTGCACCGTGCCGTCGGACACCGTCACCGCGACGATCGCGAAGATGACCGATGCCGCGACGGCCAGGAGCGCCTTGGTGTAGTACCACCAGTGCGGGTGCAGATCGAGCGCAACGGTCTCGAAGTCGTTGAGCAGATTCTTGGGGTACGGCATGAGCGCAAACAGTACCGTGAACGGGGTGGACCCCGCAGCGTTGTTGGCCGATCTCGATGCCGACCAACACCGCGCCGTCACCTGCGAGTCGTCGCTCGTCGCCGTCATCGCCGGCGCCGGGTCGGGCAAGACACGTGTCCTCACCCGTCGAGCGGCGTACCGCATCGCGACCGAGTCGGCGGACGCCCGCCACACGTTGGTCCTGACGTTCACGCGTGAGGCGGCCGGTGAGCTGCGCCGGCGACTGGCCGGCATGGGCGTCAACGATCAGGTGGCAGCCGGCACGTTCCACTCGATCTCGAACCAGCTCCTTCGTCAGCGGTGGGCCGATCTCGATCAGGCGCCCCGCACCGTGGTCGACGACCGGGCTCGCATCATCGGTGGGTTGCGCGCCTTCACCGACCGGGCATCGGCCGCCGATCTGTCGTCGGTGGTCGCCGCGGTCGGCGTCGCCACCTCCCGTGGGCTGTCGCCGCGTGCGTACGTGCGTGCGGTGCGCAACGGCGAGCTCAGGTCGCTCCACGAACCCGAGTTCATCGCCGACGTGCTGACCGCCTACACCGAGGAGAAGCGCCAGCGTCGCATCGTCGACCTCGACGACCTGATCGCCCTGACGATCGACGCCGCCGAACGCGACGACTCGTTCGCCGACGCACTCCGTTGGCGGTTCCGACACGTCCTCGTCGACGAGGCGCAGGACCTCAACCCGCTCCAGCACCGTTTCCTCGACGTGCTCCGGGCCGGGCGCGACGACCTGTTCCTCGTCGGCGATCCGGCGCAGGCGATCTACGGCTTCACCGGGTCCGACCCGGCGCTGCTCACCGACGTCGGCGACCGCTTCCCCGGGGTCGAGATCATTCGACTGCCGGTCAATCATCGCTGCACACCACAGGTGGTCGAGATCGGCCGCGTCATCCTGGCCCGGGCAGAGGTCGACACCACGATCGAGTCGGCCCGCGGTGACGGTCCGAGCGTCCGGGTGGCCGCCCACGACGACGAGGCCGGCGAGGCAGCGGCGGTCGCGACCTCGATCGCCCGTGACGACCCGACCTTGCTCCGCTCCGGCAATGTCGCCGTCCTCGCACGGACGCACGCGACGTTGGCACCGATCAGAGCGGCGTTGGCCGCTGCCGGGGTCGCCGTCCGCAAGCGGATCGACGGGGCCGGCACCGAAATCGGGCCCTTGCTCGACGAGGCGTACCGATTGCGCGAACCCGACGCGCTCCGCCGTTGGATCCGCGACCAACACGACGTGAGCGAAGGAGATGGCGATCCCCGCACCACCGTCGCGCTCGCGGCGAACGACTTCTTGCGAACACAGCCGACCGGCGACGGGCTCGCCTTCCGGGCCTGGGTCGCAGCGACCGACCCGTTCGGTACCGCCGAACCCGGCGTCGAACTCCTGACCTTCCACGCGGCGAAGGGCCGCGAGTGGCACACCGTCCACCTCGTCGGCTGCGAGACGAGCCTCGTCCCGCACCGGTCGGCCACGACGGCGGCCCTGAAGGCCGAGGAGGCCCGCTTGTTCTACGTGGCGGTCACCCGGGCGACCGACCGGCTGACGGTGCACTGGGCCGAGCGTCGCAACGGCTACCAGCGACGGCGTACTCCTCTGCTCGACGGATTCGAACCAGGCGAGCCCGTGATCCTGCCTCCACCGCCGGACCTGGTGAGCACCGAGCCGACACCGCGCGACACCGCGCTCGACCGATTGCACACCTGGCGGGCGAACGCGGCCCGCGCCAACGGCATCCTCCCCGACGCCCTGGTGACCGACCACGTCCTGTCACTGATCGCGACCCACCGCCCGACGTCACCGGACGAGCTCGACGCGCTCACCGGGCTCGGCGCGATCACGAGTCGCCGCCTGTTCCACGGCATCGAACGAGCCCTCCAGACGGTCGGTTGAGGTCAGACCCCAACCGACACCCCGACCAGCGCCAGGTTCCGCAACCATGTCGGTTGGGGTCTGACCTCAACCGACACCGACCGCTTCAGATGGTCAGGTCGACGATGACCGGGGCGTGGTCGCTCGGCTGCTTGCCCTTGCGGGCGTTGCGGTCGACGACCGCCCAGTCGACGCGATCGACGAGCGACGCGCTCCCGAGCACGAGGTCGATCCGCAGACCACGTCCCTGGTGGAAGTCGCCACCGCGGTAGTCCCACCACGAGTAGACGCGATCCGCGTCGGCGTGCTGGTGACGGAACAGATCCGTGAGACCCCAGTCGCACAGCGCCTGCAGTCGTTCGCGTTCGGGCTCGCTGACGTGGGTCGCGCCGGCGAACTTGCGGATGTCGTACACGTCGGCGTCGGTCGGTGCGATGTTGAAGTCCCCGGTGACGATCACGTCGCCGCTCGGATCGTTCTCCTGCCGCACGTGGTCGAGCAGTCGCTCGAGCCAGCTCAGCTTGTAGACGTAGTGGTCGTCGTCGAGCGCCCGACCGTTGGGGACGTAGCAGCACGCCACGCGCACGCCGCCGCACGTCGCCGTGATGATGCGGGCGTCGGGATCGGGCTCGATGCCCTCGGCGAAGTTGGCCACGACGTCGTCGAGGCCCACCTTCGAGACGATGGCGACCCCGTTCCACTGGCCCTGCCCGTAGTGGGCACATTCGTAGCCGAGTGCTTCGAACGACAGAGCCGGGAAGGCGTCGTCGGCGAGCTTGGTCTCCTGGAGGCACAGCACGTCGGGCTGCACCTCGGCGACCCATTCCTCGACCCGCTCGAGACGCGCTCGCAGCGAGTTGATGTTCCAGGTCACGACCCTCACGAGTCGTTCGCCCCGGTCTCGCCGGCGGGTGCAGCGGACTTCTTGGCGGCGCGCTTGCGGGCGGCGGTCTTCTTGGCCGGGGCCTTCTTCGCAGCAGCCTTCTTGGCGGCACCCTTCTTCGCGGCGGCCTTCTTGGCCGGAGCCTTCTTCGCAGCAGCCTTCTTGGCGGCACCCTTCTTCGCGGCGGCCTTCTTGGCCGGAGCCTTCTTGGCGGCAGCCTTCTTGCGAGCTGCCCGCTTCTTCGGCGGTGCGGCCTCGGCCGGCGTGTCGTCGCTCGCACCGGACTGCTGTTCGTCGGAGGTCTGCTCGGCCGGCTCGCTGCTCGGCGACTCGGCCGTCGACTGCTTGCCACGCCGACGCGACGGACGACGCTTCTTCGGCCGGTTCGCCGAATCGTCCGCCGACTGCCGATCAGCCCGATCAGGCCGATCATCGCGGTCCGCCTGTCCGACGCCGGACTCGATCTGGTCCGACATCGCCGGCAACGCCACGTCGATGCTGCGTCGTTCGGGCGAGAAGGCGGCGACGACCACGTCGATCTCGTCGCCGGTCGTGACGGCCTTGCGCGCACTCGTCGGCGCCGGGTCGGCCATCAATCGGAGCGGGATGTAGACCTGGACGTCTCCGAAGTCGGCGTAGGCGCCGTGCGACGAGTAGCTCGAGACCTTGACCGTGATCGTCTGGCCGACGGCGTACTTTTCCACGAAGTCGAGGAAGTTCCCCAACTCGTTGACGTGCTTGGACGACTTGCCCTCGTCGGGCTTGCCGCCGCCGGACTGCGAACGGTCGGCCGGCTCCGCGGACTGCTGATCGGAGGACCACTGATCAGCGGACGGAGATTCGCCTTGTTCGTCCTTCGGCGGTCGCTCGGCGGACGGCTCGGACGCGGCGGCCTTCTTCTTGCGGACACGCCGCTGGGCGCGTTCTTTCGCGGCGGTCGCCGGTTCGTCGTTCGATTCCGCCTTCTTCGCCGCCCGGATCGACTCACGGCTCTTGGGTCCGCGAACCGGGTTGCGGTCGACGAACACCCAGCCGACGTGCGGGACGGGCTTGCCACCGATCAGCCGGCCGTGTTCGAAGAGCCAGCCGTAGTCACCGTGGAACTCCTGGAACGAGTCGTTCGAGAACACCCCGGCACCGGCCTTGTCGGCGATGGCGAGGATGAAGGCGTCGCCACGCCCGACCGCTCCGGCGGGCGGGGTGACGAGTTCGTTGTTGGCGACGGCCCGATCGAAGTCCTTGACTTCCTTCTTGGCGATGCGGTGTCCGAACGTGGCGTCGACCACGACGGTCACATCGACGTCGGGGTACTCCTCACGAAAGGCGTCGACCGCTTCGGTGAGCTGTTCGAGGCTGGGCTTGGACCGACCTTCCGTGGCGATGTTCGATCCATCGACGACGAAGAGGCGAGGTTTGCTGTTCTGTTGTGTCATGTTGATCCATCGAGTGCATGAGCACTCGCTGACCCATCGTACGGGCCGGAACCGTCACGACACAGCATTCGACGAACGGGGTCCGTCGTCATCCGGGCGGCTCAGAGGCCCTCGAAGATGCCGTCCATCAGGTCGGCGTGCTCCTGGTCGTGGACCGTCTTCGAACCGGTGGCCGGGCTCCCCGACTCGACGCGTGCGACGTGGCGCAGGTCGTAGCCCAGCTCCTTCACCCGCCAGGTGTGGTGCTCGATGAAGTGCCAGGGACCCATGTTCTCGGGCTCCTCCTGGAGCCACACGAGCTCGCGAGCGTTCGGGTAGCGGTTCTGCACGATCGACAGCATCTGCTCGGTCGGCAACGGGAACAACTGCTCGACGCGCACGACGGCGAGCGGCGCACCGCGAGCGTCGCGCTCCGACATCGCGTCCCACGCGACCTTGCCCGAACAGAACACGATGCGGGCGACCGCATCGGGGTCGGTCACGTGCGGATCGTCCAGCACCTCTTCGAACGAACCCATCGTCAGCTCGTCGATGTGGCTGCGGGTCTGCTTCATCCGCAGGCCCTGCTTCGGCGTGAACACGACCAGCGGCGTCTGGCGCTCCTGATGGACCTGGCGCCGGAGCAGGTGGAAGTACTGGCGGGCCGTCGTGCAGTTGACGAGCTGCATGTTGTCCTCGGCCGCGAGCGTGAGGAAGCGTTCGATGCGCGCCGACGAGTGCTCGGGGCCCTGGCCTTCGTAGCCGTGTGGGAGGAGGAGCACGACGCCGTTGCGCTGGCCCCACTTGTCCTCGGCGGCGACGATGTACTGGTCGATGATGATCTGGGCACCGTTGACGAAGTCGCCGAACTGGGCCTCCCAGACGACGAGCGCCTCGGGATTCGAGTGGGCGTAGCCGTACTCGTAGCCGAGCGCCGCGTACTCGGAGAGCAGCGAGTCGTAGACCCAGAAGTTCGCCTGAGCGCCATCGATGTCGGCGAGCGGGATCCACGGCTGGCCGGTCTCGAAGTCGACCAGCGCGGCGTGCCGCTGGCTGAAGGTGCCGCGCCGTGAGTCCTCACCGGCGAGCCTGACCGGGGCGCCCTCGAGCACGAGCGAGCCGATCGCCAGCGCCTCGGCGGTCGCCCAGTCGACCTCCTGGTGCTCGTCGAACTGCTTGGTCCGGGTCTCGAACTGGCGCGCGAGCTTCGGGTGCGGGGTGAAGCCCTCGGGGTAGTTGGTGAGCTGCCGGAAGATCCGCTCGAGCGTGTCGCGTTCGACGCCGGTCGGGATGTGGGGCAGCACGCCGAGCGGCTTGGGCGGCTTGGGCACCTTGTGGGCCTCGCCGCCGCGCGAACGGGTCTCGTCGAGGGCCACCTGCAGCTTGCTCTGGAAGTCCTCCAGCGCCTGCTCGGCCTCCTCGACGGTGATGTCGCCCCGCTTGACGAGCGTCTCGACGTAGATCTTGCGAACGCTGCGACGCTCGGCGATCGCCTTGTACATGAGGGGCTGGGTGTAGCTCGGGTCGTCGCCCTCGTTGTGACCGTGGCGGCGGTAGCACACCATGTCGATGACGACGTCCTTGTGGAATTTCTGGCGGTACTCCCAGGCGAGTCGGGCCACGCGCACGCACGCTTCCGGATCGTCGCCGTTGACGTGGAAGATCGGCGCCTGGACCGTCTTCGCGACGTCGGAGCAGTACATCGACGACCGGCTCCACTCGGGCGCGGTCGTGAAGCCGATCTGGTTGTTGATGATCAGGTGGACCGTGCCGCCGATGCGATACCCGCCGATGTCGCTCATGGCGAGGCACTCGGCGACGACACCCTGGCCGGCGAACGCTGCGTCACCGTGGATGAGCAGCGGCAGGACCGAGAAGGCCCCCATCGGTTCGATCTGGTCCTGCTGCGCACGGACCATGCCCATGACGATCGGATCGACCGTCTCGAGATGGCTCGGGTTGGCGGCGAGTTCGACCTTGATGTCGGCACCCGAGGGGCTGTGGTACTTCCCCGTCGCGCCGAGGTGGTACTTGACGTCGCCGGACCCCTGCACCGTGTTCGGGTCGACGTGCCCCTCGAACTCGGAGAAGATCGCCTCGTAGCTCTTGCCGACGATGTTCGACAGCACGTTGAGACGACCGCGGTGCGCCATGCCGAGCACCGAGCCGTCGAGGCCGTCGTCGGCGGCATGCGACAGGATCTCGTCGAGGATGGGGATCGCCGACTCGGCGCCTTCGATCCCGAACCGCTTCGTGCCGACGTACTTCGTCGCGAGGAACTTCTCGAACGCCTCGGCGGCGTTGAGCCGCTCGAGGATCCGCATCTTCTGGTCCTTGTCGAACGTCGGCGGCTTGGTCTCGACCTGCTCCTGGATCCACCGCTGTTCCTCGGTGTTCTGGATGTGCATGTACTCGACGCCGATGGTGCGGCAGTATGCGTCGCGTAGCACGCCCAGCAGGTCGCCGAGCGACATCTTGTCGCGGCCGCCGACGCCGTCGGTGAGGAACTCGCGATCGAGGTCCCAGATCGTCAACCCGTACGTGGCTGGATCGAGTTCGACCGGGGTGTGCGGCTCTTTCCAGTGCAGCGGGTCGAGGTCGGCGATGAGGTGGCCGCGGACGCGATGGACGCGGATGAGCTTGGCGACCGCCATCTGCTTGGCGAGCATCGCCTCCTCGTGATCGATCGGGTTCGTGTCGGGCCGCCACTTGACCGCCTCGTACGGCATGTCGAGGTCGTGGAAGATCTGTTCGTAGAAGCCGTGCTCGCCGAGCAGCAGTTCGTGCACTCGCTTCAGGAACAGGCCCGATTCGGCGCCCTGGATGATGCGGTGGTCGTACGTGCTGGTGATGGTGACGACCTTCGACACGCCGAACGAGGACAGGTTGCGCTTGTCGGCACCTTCGAACTCCGCCGGGTAGTCGATGTTGCCGACACCGATGATGACCCCTTGGCCGGGCATGAGCCGCGGCACCGACTGGACCGTGCCGATCGTGCCCGGGTTCGTGAGGCTGACGTTGGCACCGGCGTAGTCGTCGATCGTCAGCTTGTTGCTCTGGACCTTGCGGATGATCTCGTTGTAGGCCGCGAGGAACCCGGCGAAGTCGAGGGTGTCGGCCTCCTTGAGGACCGGCACGACCAGCGTGCGGGTGCCGTCGCCCTTGTCGACGTCGACCGCGAGTCCCATGTTGACGTGCTCGTTGCGGACGAGGCGCGGCTTGCCGTCGGCACCCTCGACGAACCCGTTCTTCATGTTCGGTACCGACTCGGCGATCGCGCGCACGACGGCGTATCCGATGAGGTGGGTGAAGCTGACCTTGCCGAGACCCGACCGGGTGCGGTACCCGTTGATCACCTTGCGGTTGACCTCGAGCAGCTTGGCCGGCACGTTGCGGAAGCTGGTGGCGGTCGGCACCTCGAGACTCGCCGCCATGTTGCGCACGATCGCGGCGCCGACCCCCTTGATCAGCTCACCCGGCTCCTCGGCGGGTTCGGTCGCTGCAGCCTTCGTCGGCTCCGGTGCTGGTGCGGGCGCCGGTGCGGGTGCGGGTGCGGGTGCCGCGGACGGAGCATCTGCGGTGGGGGCGGGCAGATCGGCCGCCGGGGCCGATCCGTTCGTGTCGGCGGCGGGGGGTGCCGACTGCTCTCGATGGGCGGGAGCGGAGATCGACGTGTAGTCCTCGAAGAACTCGCGCCACGATTCGGCCACCGCGTTGGGATCGGCGACGTAGCGCTCGTACATCTCTTCGACGAGCCAGGAATTGGTCCCGAACGACGATCCGGAGGTCTCTGTGCCAGACACGAAGTCGAGCGTACCGGGGGCGGGGCCCGGAGCCCGAAAGGTGGGCGTTCACGGTCCCGGACCTCCGGGACGGGAGGGTCGGTGAACGGCTCGAGGCGTGGTCGGGAACGGGTCGGGACGGCTCCGGGACGGATTCGGGCGTGGTTCCGGAAGGGTTCGGCGACCATCGGCCCCGCCGGCCGGCGACCCAGTCACCCATTCGAGGTCCCGTGATCTGGCACGATGTGGCCCATGACGGTGGGTGAGCGCGACGCGTCCGGACCGGACGAGGTCCCGGAACAGCAGACGTCGACCGACGACGCTGCGACCGCGACGACCCTCGGCGCCCTCTCCGACGCCTGGCACGGCGAGAGCACCGACGACGTCGACCCGAACGAGCCGAGGCTCGGCGCCTCGGCCGCGTCGGCGTCGGCGTCGGCACCGATCGCGGAGTCGGTGACACGCGGCGCGGCGTCCGGTGCCGCCGCGAACGTCTACCGCAGCCGTGACGACCGCAACCGCAGCGTGTATCGACGGGCGAATCCGTGGTACCGACGCCTCGCACGAGGCCTGGTCGCCACCTGCCTGCTCGGCGCGGCAGCGATCGGCATCTACGTCGGTGCCCGCTACGTGCAGGACTGGCTCGACCGCGACCAGATCCCGGCTGCGGGTGCCGAGGTCCCGGCCATTCGGTCGACGAGCATCCTGGTCACATCGACGGCGGACGCGATTCCGCTCCAGGGCACGCTCACGTTCGACGTCGACACCGGCGCCTACGAGTTCGTCGGACTCGCCGGCAGCCCCAACGCCGCCGACAACCTCACGAGCCCGGACGGGGTCGAGGTGCTCGCCCGCAATGCCGAGGGGTTGTGGGTCCCGGTCGACCCGTCCAGCCCGCTCCCCCAGACGATCGATCGAGCGATCGCGTACCTTCGCGACGATGCGTCCGCGGACGCCATCCTCACGAACCGCCTCCGCCGTGGCTACATCGACCTGATCGATCAGGTCGACGAAGGCGACGAAGGCGACGACGCCGAGGTCGGTGGACCGCGCACCCGGTACGAGTTGTCGCTCGACCTCGGGGCGTTCGCCGAGGCGTTCCCGCTGCAGTGGCAGGACTTCCAGGAGACCGCGATCCCGGGCGCCGACGCGGACGACAACCACGCCGTCACGCTGTGGCTCGACGACGAGGAGGTGCTCGCCGGTGTGGACGATCCGGCGGCCGGTTGGGCGTGGCAGCGGCTGACCTTCTCCACCGAACCGTTCGCGGCGACGACACCCCCGGCGGATCAGACCGTCGATCCGAGCACCTCGGCGCAGATCATCGAGGTGCAGTGCACCGTCACCGGCGTGTCGTGGACGACCGCCCTGGCGACGTGCGACGCCGCTGTGGAGTCCGGGACAGCATTCGCCGTGCAAGCCGGACTCGCCGACGACGTCGCGAGTCCGGCCGCTGAACTGGCCGTCGCGACGGTGTGCAGCAATCTGCAAGGCGACGAACCGCGCCGCTACGAGAACGAGGGTTACGTGGTGCTCGCCGGGCTGCTGGTCGACGCCGGGGTCTGCCCCGGCGACACCGCCCTCGTGCAGCTGGCCGACTGACCCCGTTCCGGTCGAGGGGCCGATTCGAGGCGCCCGCTCGAGGGGTCCGCTCGATCCGGGGCGACTAGATCCGCTCGAGTTCGCGGCCGTCGAACAGCGGTGAAACCCCGAAACGTTCGGCGTCGGCGCGCATCGCCTCGTCGGTCGGTGCGGTCAGGTCGCCGTTCGCGGCGTCGACGATCGCCGGCAGCAGGCGGGCGTCGCTCGTCGTGTTGAGGAACAGATCCGGCTCGGCGAGTACGAAGCGCACCGCCCGAGCGATCGCGTCGGGATCGGTGAGCGGCTCGTACCAGCTGAAGTGCGGCTGATCCGGATCGGCCCACCGTCCACGGGCGATCGACTTGATCGTCTGGGCGGCGACGCCACGCTCACGACACACCGCCCGGAGCTCCTCGACGTCGGAACGGTAGGCATCGAGACCGACCAGCGAATGGTTGAACGGGAACAAGACACTGTCGAACGGGAACGCCTCGAGGCCTCGCACGTGCACCGACGCGATCCGCAGACCGTGTCCGGTCACCCCGATGAAGCGGGTCAGCCCCTCGTCACGCGCCTGCGCCATCGCGGCGACGACTCCGCCCGGCGCGAACGCCACGTCCCACTCGTCGGGTTCGACGAGGTTGTGGAGCTGGATCAGATCGACCTGGTCGACGCCCATGCGCTCGAGCGAACGTTCGAGTTCGGCGCGGGCGGCGCCGCCGTCGCGCTCGCCGGTCTTCGTCGCGAGGAAGAAGCGGCCACGATGCTCGGACAGGAACGGCCGGAGCCGGTCTTCGCTGTCGCCGTAGCCCGCCGCGGTGTCGATGTGGTTGATGCCCGCCCGGTCGATCTGCTCGAGCGTGTCGTCGGCGCGCTGTTGGCTCATGCCGCCGAGCGCAGCGGCGCCGAAGATGACACGGGTCGAGTGGTGTCCGGTCGAGCCGAACGGTGCGGTCGGCAACATGGCACGAGCCTACACCGGCGCCCGGGAACGGGTCCGGCGTGACTGGTTCGGCCTGGCGGGTTGGGCCTGGCGGGTCCGGCGTGACTGGTTCGGCCTGGCGGGTTGGGCCTGGCAGGTCCGGCGTGACGGGTTGGGGTCGACGGAGCAGCGGTGCAAGATGGGGACGTGCGACCACCACAGCGCCACGACCGCCGAGTACCCACATGTCCCTGATCGACACCCCGGAGGGGCGGCTCGACCTGATGCGACGCACCCGATCGGTTGCGATCGTCGGCGTGTCGGCGAACCCCGGGCGTCCGAGCCACACGGTCGCCCGCTATCTCGTCGACCACACCGACTGGACCGTCTGGTTCGTCAACCCGACCGTCGATCGGGTGCTCGGTCGCACCGTGTACCCGTCGCTGGCCGACCTGCCCGAGGTACCCGACATGGTCGACGTGTTCCGGCGGACGGAGCATCTGCGGGGCGTCGTCGACGAGGCGATCGCCGTGGGGGCATCGTCGGTGTGGTTCCAACTCGGCCTGATCGACGAGCACGCCGCCACGACAGCGGTCACGGCCGGCCTCGACGTCGTGCAGGACCGCTGCCTCGAGATCGAGCACGCCCGACTCGTTCGCGACTGAGCGCCTGACCTGCGCCGCCGTCAGGGCGGTGGACGGAGGCGGTCGAGCGGGCTCGTCGGCACGTGGATCCAGCCCTCCCGACGCGCGACCTCGGCCTCGCCCGCCGACGGGGTCGTCGTCGCACCCGTCACGACCGCCAGAGCGACCAGGGCGCACACCAGGGCATCGAGCACATGGTCGTTCTCGACGGCGAGCTCGGCGATGGTGTCGAGCGCGAGCCACTCGTCCGTGGAACGGGCGAGTTCACGAACGATGGTGCCGCGAACTGCACGGGCCTCCTCCGGGCGACCGCGGGCCTTGTAGCCGCGACACGCGATCCCCCACGCCGCGAACGCTGCCGCGGGATACGTCTCACTCAGGGGTCCGCTGCCGTCGCGGGCGGCGCGGCGGCCCCACACCTCATCGGCCCATCGCTGCTGCAACAGCGCCGCACGCATCGCCACGACCCCGAGGAGATCGGCCGACACCGACAACGGATACCGACCGACGATGTCACGGGTGACGACGTCGGTGCGGCGGTGGGTCATCGGGCGACGGTCGGTCGTCCCGGACCAGTGCTCGAACCGGTGGTGTGCGGCCACGGCTGCAACGAACGCGTCCGGCCAACCGAGCGGAGCATCGACGCCGACCGCGCCTGCACCGCGGACCACGTCGACGAGCAGGTCGTCGTCGGCCTCCTCTGCGATCGCGCGAGCTGCCCAGCTCCCGGCGCCGTCGTCGAGCACGACCACCCCCGTGGTCGCCGGACTCGCCGCCAGATCGATGCCCACCACACGCATCACCGGAGCATGACATCGCCGTCGCGCTCGCGCCGGATCAGCGTCGCGTTCCGTGGCCGCTGGATCAGTCGTCGCTGGATCAGTCGTCGCCGCGGATCTCCGCGAGCCGGGTCTGGAGGAGCCGTTCGACCAACTCGTCCGGCAAGGGATGGTCCGGGGTGAAGTGCAACGACGACTTCGTGCACTCGTAGCCGGCGGCATCGAGATGCAGAGCCGGCAGCACCGTACCGCTGTGGGGCAGGTAGCTCAGGTGATCGTTGAACGCCCCGAACCCGGCGACGAGGTGACCGTCGACGCGAAACGCCGGGAGCTTGTACGAGATCCCCTGCTCCGCCTCCGGCAGGGTGGCGACGATCGAGCGACGCAGGTCGTCCAGGGCGCGGCACTGGTCGTCGGGAAGTCCGACGAGATAGTCGTCGATCTCATAGCTGGCCACGCTGTCAGTGTCGAACGGAACGCCTGCGAATGCAAGGCGTCGTGGCAAGGATCACCCGTCCGAGGGAACGGAGGAGACGGCGCCCAACCAGAGGTCGAAGTCGGCGTCGAGCGGCGGCGCGTCGGCGAACGGCGCCGAGGGGTCACCCAGGACCGCGACGCCCGCTTCGCTGTCGGCGAGGATGATGCCCTGCGGTGTCGTCAGTGCCCAGTGGGTGTGCTCGTCGTCGGGTCCGAGGTGGTACCAGCCGGGCTCGCCGGCGACCTCCCTGAAATCGGAGAGATACAGCACGACGGGCGCACCGATCGGCATCGACGCTCGGATCACGTCGATCTCGTAGCCGTGCACGTACGGCCACACCACGTGGAGCGGACCGTCGAGTTCGCCCGACTCGACGATCAGCTCGACCATTCGTTTCGAGTCGGGATCGTCGGGTCCGTCGCCGAACCGCCATCCCTCCTCGACGTCGACGATCGTGCCCTTCGCCACCCGGTCCGAACGTTCGGCGAGCTCGACGAGCGTCGCCGCCGGTTCGTAGTCACCGGTCGGGAGCGTCTCGAGCAAGCTCGGGGCCACCACGTCGGGCTCCTCTTCCCCGTCACAGCCGGCCGCTGTCAGCGCCGACACGATCGCCAAGCCGGCGAGCGCGCGCCAACCGCGTCGACGTCGCGTCACCCTTCGAGGGCCGCATTCGAGCCGGTTCCCACCCTGGAGCCCTCGTGCCACGACAGCGCAGCCTAGAGATCGGAGGCGCGTTCTGCGATCCTGTTTCCGATGAAGAGCGCTTCCCCCGACGCGACCGACGCACCCGAGACCGGCACCGCACCCGACACCGAGCGGAACGTCGACGCCATCGAGACCTTTCGGCGAGACGGCGCCGCCGTGCTCCGCGGCGTGGTCGACGACGCGACGTTGGCGGCCCTGGCCGAGGGCGTCGAATTCAACCGCACCCATCCGAGTTCGTGGTCGCACTGGTACACGAACCCCGACGAGTCGGTCGGATTCTGGAGCGACTACGTGACGTGGCGCTCGGTACCGCAGTACGAGCGGTTGGTGTTCGACGGTGGCCTCGCCCGCCTCGCCGCCGATCTGATGGGGTCGGACACGGTGCGGTTCTTCCACGAGCACGTGCTGGTGAAGGAGCCGGGCGCCACGGAGCGAACACCGTGGCATCACGACCAGCCCTACTACTGCATCGACGGTGACCAGAACGTCTCGATGTGGATCGCCCTCGACCCGGTGCCCGAGGAGGTCGGGATGCGGTTCGTCGCCGGTTCGCATCGCTGGGGCCGCTGGTTCATCCCGCGCAAGTTCGTCGACCACACGCCGTACGCGCCCGAGTCGGGGCGGTACGAACTGTTGCCGGACATCGACGCGATGCTGGTGGACGATCCGTCGCTGCGCACCGTGTCGTTCGGAGTCGAACCGGGCGACGTGGTGGTGTTCCACTACCGCACCCTGCACGACGCTCCCGGCAATCCGTCGTCCGAGCGACGACGGCGCGTGGTGAGCCTGCGCTGGGTCGGCGACGACGCCGTGTGGGCCGACCGCCCATGGCAGGTCTCGCCCCCGTTCGAGCCCGACGGCCTCCGCCCCGGTGACCCCCTCGACGACCCCCGCTTCCCCCAGATCCCCCTCGCCCCCGCCTGACTGTCACCTGCCCCACCGCGACCCGGGCCTCGGCCGGACACACAGTCGATTAAATCGCCCAGGCGTCCACCGGTGGACACACAGGCGATTTAATCGCCCAGGCGTCCGGGGCGCAGCACAGGAGCGGGGCTGGGGCGAACGGATCGGTGGGTTCGTCGGGGCTGGCTGGTGGGGCGTAGCGTCGGCCCACATGGGGAAGCCGGTGTTGCCCGACGGGTTGGTCGTCGTCGTCAAGCGTGACTGCGAGACGTGTCGCACGGTCGTGCCGGTGCTCCAGCAACTCGCCGCCGATCCCGGGCTCGCCGTGTACACCCAGGACGACCCCGACTTCCCCGGCGACCCGGCCGCGATCCACGATGCCGACCTCGGCGTGAGTTGGCACCACGAGATCGAGACCGTACCGACGCTGATCAAGGTCGAAGACGGTGTCGAGGTCGACCGCACCGTCGGCTGGCTCCGCACTGCCTGGGAGGAGCTCACCGGTATCGACGGACTCGGTCCCGATCTGCCCGACTTCCGCCCCGGCTGCGGGAGCAAGAGTGTCGACCCCGACCTGGTCGACGAGCTGCGGGTCCGACATGGCGGCAGCATCCTGCAGGCTCGTCGAATCGAGATCGCCGACGCCGAGGACGACATCGAGATGATGTTCACCCGAGGCTGGACCGACGGCCTCCCCGTCGTGCCGCCCACCGAGGCACGGGTCATGGCGATGCTCGACGGCACCACCCGTGCTCCCGACGAGATCGTCGCCACGGTGCCACCCGACCTCGTCGACGTCACGGTCGAGAAGGTGGCGATCGCTGCGGTGATGGCGGGCTGCAAACCCGAATACCTGCCGTGGGTCCTCACCGCCGTCGAGGCCGTCTGCAACGACGAGTTCAACATGCACGGGCTGCTCGCCACCACGATGCCGGTCAGTCCGGTCATCGTGTGCAGCGGGCCCGGCACCCGCCGGATCGGCATGAACTCGGGCATCAACGCCATGGGCCAAGGCAACCGCGCCAACTCCACGATCGGTCGGGCGCTGCAGCTGCTGGTGCGCAACGTCGGCGGTGGGAGGCCGGGCGAGGTCGATCGCGCCACCCATGGCAATCCGGGCAAGGTCGGCTTCTGCTTCGCCGAGGACGACACCGCCTCGCCCTACGGCACGCTGGCCGGCCAGTTCGGCATCGACGAAGGTGTCGACGCGATCACCGTGTTCGCCGGTGAAGGTCCGCACTGCATCGTCGACCAGCTCAGCCGCACACCCGAGTCGCTGGCGAACTCGCTCGCCCATCAGCTCCAGGCGATGCACCACCACAAGCTCGTCATCGCGTTCGACGCAATCCTGGTGATGGGCCCCGAGCACGCGCGGGTTTTCGCCGAAGCCGGGTGGGACCGCGACCGCATCCTGTTCGAACTGCACAGTCGTCTCACCACCCCGGCTGCCGAACTGGCCCGCGGGGCCGGCGACATCGCCGAAGGGGTGCCGATCGGGCTGGAGGGCGATCTGCCGAAGTTCACCCCGACCGGGCTCATGCTCGCCTGCGCCGGCGGGGGCGCCGGGCTGTTCTCGATGCTGATCGCCGGATGGGCGAACGGCGCGAAGGGTTCGACGCCGGTCACGCGAGCGGTGCGATACTGACGACAGGAGTGACCATGACTCGAACGATCCTCGACCCCACCGGAGAACGCACCGTCGCCGAGCGAGCACGTCTGGCGCGCCCGGCGTCGCTCGACGGGCTCACGGTCGGGCTGCTCGACATCTCGAAGCCGCGCGGCGACGTGTTCCTCGACCGACTCGAGGAGCGACTGGCCGGTGTCGGCGCCAACGTCAAGCGGTACTCGAAGCCGACGTTCACCAAGCCGGCCCCGGTCGACCTGCGCCACGAGATCGCCACCGAGTGTCATGTGGTGATCGAGGCGCTCGCCGATTGAGGCAGCTGTACGTCGTGCAGTGTGCACGACATCAGTGATCTGGAGCTGCGGGGCATCCCCGGCGTGTTCGTCGCGTCGAACGAGTTCGTGACCGCGGCCGAGGCACAGTCGAAGTCGCTCGGCTACTCAGCGATGGCGCGGGTGTTCACCCCGCATCCGATCCAGGACCGCACCGACGACGAGATGCGCGCCTACGCCGACGCCGCCTTCGACGACATCGTCGCCCAAGTCACCGCCGGCTGACCCCACGGGCCCCTTCCCATCGCCAATGCGTGAACAATTTGCGCACTCAGTGCGCAAATTGTTCACGAGTTCGTCGGGTGTCAGGTCGGGAGGCAGATGGTGACGCCGTCGGTGCAGCAGAGCCCGTCCCGCACCAGATCGGTCACCAGGCGCTCGGCGGTCGCATCGTCTCGCTGCATCACCGCTGCGACGGCGGTCAGCCCGACGGGACCGTTACCGAGTGCCTTCATGAGGCGACCGCGGGCTTGCCGGTCGCTGCCCTCGAACGGAGCCTGTTTGCCGCTCACACCGCTCGAGCCCACTGCCGGATCGGGTCGCTCCGGGTCGCCATGCCACCCACACCGCTTCCGTATCGGGCAGTCGCCGCAGGCCGGATCGCGCGGCCGGCACAGCACGGCGCCGAGATCCATCAGGCACTGGTTCCACACCCAGGCGTCGCCGCTCGGGCAGTGGTCGTCGGCGATCGACTGGACCCGCTTCGGCGTCAGTCGCTCCCCCGCCACCCGGGCGTAGACGCGGGCGATGTTGGTGTCGACGACGGCAGCGTCGAGTTCGAACGCGAACGCCATCACCGCACGAGCCGTGTACGGGCCGATGCCGGGCAACGCGAGCAGCCCGTCGAGATCGCGCGGAAACCCGCCCAGCTCGGTCACCTGCTGCGCGGTGGCGTGCAGGTTGCGGGCCCGACGCGGGTAGCCGAGCCCCTGCCACTCACGGAGTACGTCGCCGAGCGGGGCGGCCGCGCACGTAGCGGGGGTCGGGAACCGGTCGAGGAACGAGTACCAACGCGGGATCACCCGACCGACCTGGGTCTGCTGCAGCATGACCTCGCTCACGAGCACCGCCCACGCGTCGCGAGTGTGTCGCCACGGCAGGTCGCGCAGGCGGGGTACACCCCACGCCAAGACGTCGCCGGTGAGATCGCTCACTGCTTGCGATTCCGACGCCACCGCCGGAACTTCTCCTGCTGCTCCTCGATCTTGACGAGTGCCGAAGGCGGTCGACGGATCAGCTGTCCGGTGTCGTCCCGGGTCGGGAACCGCATCTGGAAATCGATCTTCGATTCACCGCGTCGCGTCTCCTCCTCGGCAAGGTCACGCAGTCGTATCAGTCGATCGCGCCGCTCGATCGACCACGGACCGACGCGCAGCGACAGGTACATCAGACCGCCGAGCAGGATCGGGAAGAAGAACTGCGCGAACCGGTACGAGGCAACCCCGAGCGTGGCGCGGCTGCGCGTCGCACCGAAGCCGACGAGCAGCGCGACATAGCTGGCGTCGACGTAGCCGAGCCCACCGGGTGTAATCGGGATCGCGGCAAGCACGTTGGCGATGCCGAACGAGACGATGATCGCGTCGATCGGCATGGTCGTGTTGAATGCCCGTAGGAACACCCACAGCGCAGCCATGTCGAACATCCAGTTGAGAGCCGCCCACAGCACGACCCGCCCCAACAGCTGCCGATCAGAGATCAGCTGCTCGAGCCGCTCTGCGAGGCGGTGCAGCACCATTGCGGCCTTGTCCTCGTCGACGTGGATCTTGCGAGCGATCCAGCGCACCGCTCGTTCGGACCGACCCTGCCCTTCCATCAGACCGAAGACCAGCGCCGCGGCGAGTCCCATCACGATGACGCCGGCCAACGCCGCCGACGCGTAGATCGGGTTGACGCCGCGGACGAGGATCGACACGACGAGGCCACACCACAGGATCAGGTTGAGCACCACGGCCGAACCGAGCCCGACGGTCGCGAGTGCGAACCCGGCGTCGGGGCCCGAGATCCCCGACAAGGTGAGGAGGCGGTAGCCCAGTGCCGAGGATGCGGCGTTGCCGCCCGGGACGATCGACGACAGCGCTCGGGTGCTCATCTGGATCCGGAACAGGCGACCGCGTGAGATGTCGTGACCGGCATCGCCGAGGGCGGCCTTCATGAGCGGGGCGTAGCAGTACAGCGCCATCAGCTCGAGCATCAGGCCCAGCACGAGCAGGGCGGGTTCGACCTGTCGCAGGTCTTCCAGCGCGTTCCGGAAGTCGGGGACGAGTGGTACGACGAAGTAGTAGATGGCGGCCAGGAACAGCAGCAGCTTCAACGTGAATCGGAACGGGCGACGCGTCGGCGCCGGCTCGGGCGCCTCGTCGGGCGCCGGCTCGTCGTCGTCGGCCGCGCCGACGCGGAGTGCGGTGTCGGCCTCCTCGAGCACTGGGTCCCCGGCGACGTGCTCGTCGACCTGCTCGGCCGCTCCAGGAGTGGTCGAATCGGACGCTGCGGCGTCGGAGGCGGAGGTCGTCGGGTCGGTCATTCGGGACTCGCCGCCGGAGCGGAGGGCGACCGTGCCCAGGTTATGCCGACAGCGGGACGCTGCGGATGAGTTCCGAGATCGCGCCGACGACGTGGCGGCGGTGCTCCGCCGGGGTCTTGCCGAGGTGCACGATCGTCAGTTCGCGGTCGGGCACGACCACGACGTACTGACCCTCGTAGCCGTGGGCGGCCATCGAACCGGGGAACTCGGGCCACATCCACCAGTGGCGGCCGTAGTCGAAACCGGTCGGCAGGTCGTCGGTCGGGTCGTGAGCGACGACGGTGCGGCCGTGGTCGGCCCACCCCTCCGGCAGGATGCGCTCGCCGTCCTCGGTCACACCGTCGTGGCGGTACAGCTCACCGAACCGGGCGAAGTCGCGGGCGGTCGCGTAGACGTACGACGACCCGACCCAGGTGCCGACCCCGTCGAACTTGGGGATCGCACTCGTCATCCCGGTCGGTCCGAACAGCCGCTCCATCAGGAACCGTTCGGTGTGCTCCTGGTCGTGGCCGACGATGTCGCCGATGATACGGGTGATGATGTTGGTCGTGCCTGACGAGTAGTTCCAGACCTCGCCGGGCTCGTGGTCGAGGGGGAGGCCGGCAGCGTACGCGGCGTGGTCGTGGGCGCCGTCGCCCCACAGCATGGCGATGCAGTTCGACTCGTCACCGTCGACGTAGTCCTCCAGGAAGCGGAGGCCGGGCCGCATCTCGAGCAGGTCGAGCGTGGTGATCTCAGCCTTCGGTGTGTCCGCCCACTCCGGAACCGGTGCCGGAGCATCGAGGTCGAGCAGTCCGTCGCGGACGAGGATGCCGCAGGCGGCGTGGGTCATCGACTTGGCGGTGCTCCACGAGATGAGCGTCGAGTCGGGCCCGATCTCGACCGCCGGGTTGAAGTCGTTCGCCGGCTGGGTGCCGTACCGCTCCCCCACCACCTCGCCCCGGTGGAGCACCACCATCGCGAGCGAGACCCCCTGCTCCGGCGACCGCCCGAAGAGCCGGTCCACATGCTCCTGCACCGTCATGCCCCGGAACCCTAGACGGATGGGGTCAGACCAGATCCGACAATCAACCCGGCGGTGCTCGAGCTCGATACGTCGGAACTGGTCTGACCCCATCCGTAGAACCAACCGACCCAACCGGGTGGCATGCTGACGGGTGTCGGGGGTGACATGACGGATGTGAGCAGGCTCTTCGACGCCGAGTACCGGCGTCTGGTGCGGTCGCTCGGCGTCGCGTTCGATCCGGTCGACGCCGCCGACGCGGTCCAGGAGGCCTTCATCCAGGCCGACCGTCGTTGGAGCGAGGTCTCGGGCTACGACGACCCCGCTGGTTGGGTCCGCCGGGTGGCACTGCACCGGCTCCTCAACGGGCAACGCAACCGGCGTCGCCGCCGCGAGATCCTCGCCACGGTGAAGCCGGTGCCCGACGCCGACCTGACCGCCGACCTGCTCGACCTGCGACGCGCCATCGCCGCACTGCCCGACGCGATGCGGGCCGCGGTGTGCCTGCACTACCTCGCCGACCTGCCGGTCGACGAGGTGGCGGCGGCGCTGGAGGTCAGCCCCGGCACGGTGAAGTCGAACCTGCACGACGCTCGCACCCGTCTCCGTTCCCTGATGGAGGTGTCCGATGCCTGAGCAAACCGACTTCACGACCCAGCTCGCCCGCCTCGCCCCCGAGGTCGACGAAGCCGCTGCGCGGGACGTGTTCGAGCGGCGCCGCCAGCCGTCCGGCACACCCTTCTGGCTGCTCCCGGCCGCCGTGGTGGTGCTGATCGTCGCCGGCGTCACCGGACTCGTGCTGACGACCGGCGACGACACCGATCCGATCGAGGGCTACCTCACCGTCCCCGACGAACCCGACGCAGCACTGCGGCCGGCACCGGGCGAGACGTTGATCGCCGGCGAGGAGTACTTCGACGTCCTGCACGTCGAAGAGACGGCGGAGGGCTTCGGCGATGCCTGGGTCGCTACCGACGCCGAGACCTATGGCGAGATCATGAACCCCGCCCCCTCGGTCGAGCCGATCGACTTCAGTAGGAACGTTGCGTTGGTGATGACCCGCCCCGACAACGCCTGCGCCGACGTGGTCACCCAGTTCGAGGTCACGAATCGGGACGGCATCGCACTGTGGACACCCGTGTTCGAGGAACTGGCGGATGCCTGCGAGGACCCGCTGCTGTCATGGCTGTACGTCGTCGCCATCGACCGCGCTGCACTCGGCGACGAGGCGCTGATCCGGATTCCGGCGGCCGAGCTGTACGACGTGCCCGAACAGATCTTCGAGTACACGGCACCAGCGGAGGCCCCTGACGACCCGGCCGACCCGGCGACCGTCACGCAGACACCGACCGACATTGTCGTGCCGTTGCCGTCCGTGGGCGAGCCGGCGCTGCACAACACAGGTGTCGGCATGTTCTGGGTCGTCCAGCACGACGGCGGTGACGTCTCGGTGCTCCCGGCCACGATCGACCGACGGGCGACGGAGGACGAGGGCGT
>NZZV01000107.1 GCA_002698945.1 Acidimicrobiaceae bacterium | reverse complement strand
CGGGGGCCGTGGTCGCGTTCACCCTGTGTCGGAACATCGCCCGGAGTTCGTGGGGTCGTTCCCTGCGAGCGATCGAGACGAGCGAGATCATGGCGAGCCAGGTCGGCGTGAACGTGTCGCATCGCAAGCTCGCCGTCACCGTCCTCGCCGCTGTGTACGGCGGTGGTGCGGGCATCTTGTACCTCTTGATCTACGGGCACCTGCAGCCCGAGTCGTTCACCCTGTTCCTGGGGGTGAACCTGCTCGTGGCCGTG
Organism: Acidimicrobiaceae bacterium; assembly: GCA_002698945.1. GTDB lineage: Bacteria > Actinomycetota > Acidimicrobiia > Acidimicrobiales > Ilumatobacteraceae > Ilumatobacter. The sequence continues at coordinate 27,756 of NZZV01000107.1, read as the reverse complement.
ATCCTTGGTGGATCCGGTTCCTTGCTCGGGCCGGTCGTGGGTGCGGCCGCCGTTGCGCTGCTGTCCGACTCGGCGATCCTCGACGAGCTGGTCGCCGCGCAGCAGCGTGCTCTCAGCGAGACGTGGTACCTCTCCGGCGAGGGGCTGGTCGCGCTGATCATGCTCGTGGTCCTGCTGGTGTTGCCGCGAGGCATCTGGGGCACCATCCATCACCGCGCCGTGTCGCGGCGACGGGCCCGCCGTGCCCACACCCACGTCGAACCGAACGAGCCCGCCGCCTCCGCGCTGCAGTCCGGCGACCCGACCAGCGAGGACGCGTCGACACCGGCGCCGACGCCGACCGCCGTGCTGGCGGTGTCGGGGTTCGGGAAGAGCTTCGGCGGCAACCGTGCCGTCGACGCCATGGACCTCACGGTGCGAGCCGGCGAGGTGCACGCGGTGATCGGGCCGAACGGCGCCGGCAAGTCGACGCTCGCGAACCTCATCTCCGGGCTGTACCACTCCGACTCGGGTTCGGCCGTGCTCCAGGGGCACGAGATCCGGTCGCTCGCGCCGCACGAGATCTCGCGGCTGGGCGTCGGCCGGACCTTCCAGACGCCGTTGCTCGATCTGGAGCGGTCGTGCTCGGAGAACGTCCTGCTCGGGTCGACCATCACCGGCTCGAGTTCGCTGTGGCGGTCGGCCCTCCGCCTGCCGGCGACGATTCGTCGTGAGCGCTCGGAGACCGAACGTGCCCGAGAGCTGCTGCGGTTGGTCGGTCTGGGCGCGGCATCGGACACGCCTGCGGGCGACCTCTCGTACGGTCAGCAGCGTTCGTTGGAGATCGCTCGTGCCCTCGCCGGGTCTCCGGCGTTGGTGATCATGGACGAACCCGGTGCCGGACTGAACCCGCACGAACGCGGGGTGCTGGCCGATCTGATCACTGCCATCGCCGACTCGGGCACCGCCGTCGTCCTGGTCGAGCACCACATGGATCTCGTGCGCTCGGTGGCGAGTCGCGTCACCTGCATGGCCGAGGGGACGACGCTCGCCTCCGGGAGTGTCGACTCGGTGTTGGCCGACCCGGCCGTCATCGAGTCGTACCTGGGTGCGTCGCGAACCGAACCGTCGTCGTCACCCGACGATGTCGCCACCGGTCAGCTGGAGGACGGACATGTCTGATCCCGGTCTCGATGTGGTCGCCGTGTCGGCCGGGTACGGCCGCGCCACGGTGCTGCACGACGTCTCCATCTCGGTCGGCGAGGGCGAGATCGTCGCCCTCCTCGGCGCGAACGGGGCCGGCAAGTCGACGCTGGTGGCGGCGATCGCCGGTTCGCTGCCGTGCCGGTCCGGCTCCGTGTCGGTCGGCGGCGACGACATCACCAAGCTCCGCGCCGAGCGCCGTGCTCGCCGCGGCGTCGTGCTCGTCCCGGAGGGTCGACGCCTGTTCCAGGCGATGACGGTCGCCGAGAACATCGAGGCCGGTTCGTGCGCCGGGTCGGGCCGCTACGGCCGGGCTGCGGTCGACCGTCTGCTCGAGCTGTTCCCGGTCTTGAAGGAGCGGTGGAACCAGCAGGCCGGCTTGCTGTCCGGCGGTCAGCAGCAGATGCTCGCGCTGACCCGCGCGGTGGCCGGTGCTCCCCGCTTCCTGCTCCTCGACGAACCGTCACTCGGCTTGAGCCCGCTGCTGTGCGAGGAAGTGTTCCGCTTCATCGAGACGATCGCGGCCGAGACCGGCGCCGGTGTGCTCCTCGTCGAGCAGATGGCGGCTCGGGCACTCGAGCTGTCGTCGAGGGCTTACATTCTCGACGGGGGATCCATCGTGCACGCCGGCACGTCCGACGAGATCGCGCGCAGTGACGCGGTCGCAACCACCTATCTCGGATCATGAACGACTCTGGAACCAAACCGTCCGCCCAGGCCGCCGAGACTCGAGCGCGGATTCTCGACGCCGGTCTCAACGCCTTCTGGGAGAAGGGGTACTACTCGACGACGACACGGGAGATCGCGAGTGCCGTCGGGCTGAGCTCGGCCGGCATGTACGTGTACTTCCAGTCGAAGCAGCACCTCCTCGCCGAGATCGTCGAGAGTTCGCACGTCGACCTGGTCGCCGTGCTCGACGACGTCGAGGCGCACGACGGGGCGCCGGCACGACGGCTCGCCGGGCTGGTCGCCGCGTTCAGTTCGTTCAACGCCGATCATCAGCGAACCGCCCTGGTCGCCGAACGTGAACTCGGGGCGCTCGAGCCGGAGTCGTTCGAACGTGTCCGCGGGTTGCGCGACCACATCGTCGAACTGATGCGCACGGCGGTCGCCGACGGCATCGCCGACGGGTCGTTCGACGTCGACGTCGACGAGACCCACGACCTCGTGCTCGGGCTCGTCGCGATCTCGAAGGATCTGGCCCGGTGGTACCAACCGGACGGCCCGTTGAGCGCCGAGGAGTTGGGTGCCCTGCACGGCAAGTGGGCCCTGCGGCTGGTGCGGGCGACCGAGGCGGGCAACCCCAGCAGGAAGGACGATCACCATGACGACTGAACCAGTGCGCGTGGCCGGCGAGCTGGCCCTCCCACTCCGCCGCCACGCCCGAGTGCGCGGCGACCGCGACGCGATCCGGACGACGGGCCGCACGGTGACCTACCGAGAACTCGACGATCAGGTCGCCGAGGTCGCCGCCGGCTTCCGGCAGCTCGGTCTCGCCCACGGCGGTCGCGTCGCGATCTGGATGCCGAACTCGGTCGAGTGGCTCGTCGCCTACTTCGCGGCGACGCGGGTCGGTGCGATGGTGGCGCCGGTCAACGTGCTCGCCAGCGGATCGGAGGCCGACGACATCCTGCGCGAGATCGAGTGCGACATCCTCGTGTCGACGGCCGCACTGAGCGCCCGCTGCTCGGGTGACACCACCCGCCACGTGGTCCTCGTCGCCGAGTCAGTCGAGTCGACCGGACTGACCGAGTCCAACGAACCGCCGACCGGCGGTCGGTTGCGGTGGGACGACCTGTTCGGCCAGGGCCGCGACGACGGGTCGGGCCCGGCCGCCACCGACATCGCCAGCCTCTACTACAGCTCGGCGACGACCGGCCGGTCGAAGGCGGCGGTGACCCTGCACAGCGACATCGCCCTGAACTCGATGCAGCAGGTGATCGAGCTCGGGCTGACCTCGGACGACGTGCACCTGGTGACCGCGTCGATGTCGTGGGCGGCAGGCCTGCACGGCGTCACGCTGGCCACCCTCTACGCGGGCGGGACGATCGTGCTGCCCGAACTCGGGTCGATGTCGGCCGACAAGATCGCGGCGGCGATCTCGGAGTGGGAGCCGACCACGGTCATCCTCGTGCCGACCCTGTTGCGCCGCCTCGTCGAGGACCCGGCGTCGCTGCAGCGCATCCAGGAGTCGAGCCTCCGTCTGATCCTGACCGGTTCGGAGCCGGTGCCGCTGCCCTTGTTCGAGCGGGTGACCGAGGAGTTGCCCGCCGTCGAGGTGATGCAGTCGTACGGCATGTCGGAGTTCCCGATGATGATCACCCTGTTGCGGCCCGAGCACGCGGTCGAGCGTGTGGGCGCCGCGGGACTGCCGACGATGTTCACCCAGCTCGCCTTGTTGCAGGAGGACGGTTCGATCGTCGACGAGGGCGAGGGCGAGATCCTGCTGCGCACCCCGTGCACGACCCGCCGCTACTGGAACCGTCCGGAGGAGACCGAGATGGGGATGCGCGACGGCTGGCTCCACACCGGTGATCTCGGTCGGATCGACGAGGACGGGTTCCTCTGGATCACCGGTCGCGCCAAGGACCTGATCATCACCGGCGGGCTCAACGTCGCCCCGCTCGAGGTCGAGAAGGTGCTGTTGCGGGCGATGAGCGGTCGGGAGGTCGCCGTCGTCGGCGTGCCCGATCCGGAGTTCGGTGAGCGCATCGTCGCCGTGTTCGGTGGCGACGCTTCGGTCGACCGTGACGAGGCGATCGGGGTCTGCAAGCAGACGTTGCCGTCGTACAAGGTGCCGCGCGAGTTCTTCGTCTACGGCGACGAACTCCCGAAGGGCCCGACCGGCAAGTTGCTCAAGCGGGCCATTCGCCCGTGGGCCGAGGAGCGAGCCACCGCGACACGAGGAGAGAGCTGATGGCCCGGTTCGCACCACCGCAGCCGGTCACCACACAAGCCGCCACAGAAGGAGCTCGCGACCATGCATGATCTCGTCATTCGCAACGCCACCGTCGTCGACGGTTCGGGCGACCGACCGTTCGTCGGCGACGTCGCCGTCGACGGCGAGCTGATCGCCGAGGTCGGAGACGACGTCGGTGCCGGCCGCCGTGAGGTCGACGCCGACGGGCTCCTCCTCACCCCTGGCTGGGTCGACATCCATTCCCACTACGACGGACAGGCGACGTGGGATCCCCACCTGGTGCCGTCGGGCGCGCACGGCGTGACCACGACGGTGTTCGGCAACTGCGGCGTGGGTTTCGCGCCGGCCAAGGCGGAAGACCGTTCGGCGCTGATCACGATCATGGAAGGCGTCGAGGACATCCCGGGCGCCGCACTGTGGGAAGGCCTCACCTGGGACTGGGAGACGTTCCCCGACTACCTCGACGCGCTCGAGTCGACCGGCCGCTCGGTCGACGTCGCGGCCCTCCTCCCGCACAGCGCCGTGCGGGCCTACGTGATGGGTGCCGAGCCCTCGATCAGGGGTGTGGCGACCGACGACCAGATCGATCGGATGAAGACCATCGTGCGCGACGCCGTGGCGTCCGGCGCCTTCGGTCTGTCGACGTCGCGCACGAAGCTCCACCTCGGTTCGGACGGCAAGGCCGTCCCCGGCAGCTTCGTCGAACTGGAGGAGCTGCTCGAGCTCGCCGGTGCGGTGCGCGACGGTGGTGGCGGCATCATCCAGGGCGTCACCGACTGGACCGCCGGCGACCCCGCTCGGGAGTTTGCCTGGTTCCGCCGGATCTCCCAGGAGTTCGGCCTGCCGGTCGCGTTCGCCCTCGTGCAGGACGACCAGATCCCGGGGAACATCTACCAGGTGCTCGATCTGCTCGCCGAGGCGCGAGCGGACGGTCTCGACGTGCACGCCGGCGTCGGCGTGCGACCGGTCGGCATGCTGATCAACCTGGAGAGCGAGATCCATCCGCTCTCCGGTCACCCGAGCTATCAGGAGATCGCGTCGCTGCCCGCCGACGAGCGCGTGGCGCGGATGCGCGATCCGGAGTTCAAGCGGCGCCTGCTGAGCGAGGACAGCACCATCACGAACTCGTTCTGGCGGCCACGCCTGACCAATCCGGCCCAGATGTTCGTACTCGGAGACCCCCCGGAGTACGAACCTGGGCCGGAACGGTCGGTCTCCCACCTGGCGAAGGAAGCCGGTTGCTCGCCGGACGAGTACGTCTACGACTTCCTCGTCGAGCGGGGCCGGAGCGACTGGATCATGATCCCGTTGTTCAACTACTCCGACGGCGACCTGGCGCCGCAGCTCGACATGATGCGGCACCCGGAGACGGTGATCAGCCTGGCCGACGGCGGCGCGCACTGCCGGCTGATCTGTGACGCGTCGGCGCCGACGTATCTCCTGACGCACTGGGTTCGCGACCGCGATCGGGGTGAACGGCTGCCCCTCGAACGGGCGGTGCAGATGCAGACGCAGGAGACCGCGGCGGCTTGGGGCTTCACCGATCGGGGCGAGATCCGTCCGGGCCTGCGTGCCGATCTCAACCTGATCGACTTCGACGCGTTGCGACTGCTGCCGCCACGGTGGGCGACCGATCTGCCGGCCGACGGCAAGCGGCTGCTCCAGGACGCCGAGGGATACGTCGCCACCTTCCAGGCCGGCCGGCAGACCTGGTCCGACGGCTCACCGACCGGTGTGCTCCCGGGTCGACTGGTGAGGGGTTTCGGCCGACGCTGAGCTGAACCCGCCCACCCCCCGACGAGCATCCGGCACCTACGTGCCGACGGTGCCACGCGCCCCGACACGGGCGCGAACCCAGCACCCCCGAACCCGACCACCTCGACCACCTCGACCACAGCACCTCGAATACAGAAAGGCAGACATGAGCTACGAAACCTTGATCGTCGACCGTCAGGACAAGATCCTGGAGGTCACGCTGAACCGGCCCGACAAGCTGAACGCCCTGTCCAAGCAGCTCCTCGCAGACCTCAACAGCGCGATCAAGTCGGTCGAGCACGACGACGACATCTCGGTGGTCGTGATCAAGGCGGCGGGCGACGTGTTCACCGTCGGCTACGACGTCACGCCGTCGGGCTGGATCTTCGACGAGTATCCGGCCGACATGGAGTCGCTCGACGCGATCAAGGACTACGAGGACATCCAGACGCTCCTCCAGTATTGGATCGACCTGTGGCGGTTCCCGAAGCCGGTGATCGCCCAGGTGCAGGGCATCTGTCTCTCCGGCGGTGGTGAGCTGCTCGCCGGTTGCGACCTCGTGGTCGCCTCGGAGCAGGCGCAGTTCGGTCACCCGGCCGGGCGCGACCTCGGCATCCCGCCGACCGTGTTCCTCTGGCCGATGCTGATCGGCATCCGCAAGTCGCGCGAGTTGCTGTACACCTCGAAGCTGATCGAGGCCACCGAGGCGCACCGCCTCGGGTTGATCAACCACGTGGTCGCCGCCGACGAACTGGACGCGTTCACCGGCGATCTCGCCGCCGACGTCGCCCGGACCCCGCTCGGTCACCTGAAGGTGCTCAAGCGGGCGACCGCCACGTTCTACGAGAACATGGGGATGCTCGAGTCGTGGGATCAGGGCGCCGCGCTCGACGCCGTGTTCCACCAGAGCCCGACGTTCCTCGAGTTCTTCCGCAAGGTGGCCGACGAGGGCCTCGGCGCCGCGCTGCGCGAACGCACCGCCCGGTACGAGTCGTGAGCATGGCCGACACCGGCTGGACCCAGATCCAGAAGACCCTCGACCATCTGCTGTCGGAGTGTGACCCGTCCGCGATGGCGGAGCAGGAGTTCCGCGGCGCCGTGTTCGACGCCGGCCTCGCCTGGGTGTCGTTCCCGGAGGGATTCGGCGGGCTCGGCCTGCCGGCCAACCACCAGCCGGCGGTCGACTCGTACCTCGCCGAGGCTGGCGCGGCGCCGTTGCCCCGGGAGCAGTTCCTCGGCACCGCGCTCGCCGGTCCGACGATCGTGGCTCACGGGAGCGAAGACCTGTGCCACCGGACGCTCCGCCGGATCTACACCGGTGAAGACCTGTGGTGCCAGCTGTTCTCCGAGCCGTCCGCCGGGTCCGACCTGGCCGCTGTGTCGTCGCTCGCCGTTCGCGACGGCGACGAGTGGGTGGTGTCGGGCCAGAAGGTGTGGAACACGATGGCCCACCTGTCGAACAAGGGCATGCTGGTCGCCCGCACCGACCCCGACGCGCCGAAGCACAAGGGGCTCACCTACTTCATGGTCGACATGACGGCGCCGGGCGTCGAGGTGCGTCCGCTGCGCCAGCTCACCGGCGAAGCGGAGTTCAACGAGGTGTTCCTCGACGAGGTGCGCATCCCCGACGCCGACCGCATCGGCGACATCGGGGAGGGATGGACGGTCGCCATGTCGACCCTGATGAACGAGCGCACCAGCGTCGGCAGCGGCGGCGCGAGCGGCGTGAAGCCGCGGGGGTCAGGTCCGATCGCGGAGGCGGTGCGAGTGTGGAACTCGCTCGACGCCGATGCTCGAACACCGCAGCTCCACGACCGACTGATGCGGCTGTGGATCGGCGCCGAGGTGTTGCGTCTTACCGACCTCCGCGCCACCGCACAGCGAGAGCTGGGTGACCCGGGCCCGGAGTCGTCGATCGGCAAGACGATGCTCGGTACGTCGAACCAGGCGATCTACGAGTTCTGCGTCGACGCACTCGGCGCTGCCGGCCAGGTCGACTACGACTTCACGCTCCGCCGCGCCGAAGGTATCGGCCTCGACGGCCCGCCAGGCTCGGGCCGCCAGATGTTCCTCCGCAGTCGAGCGAACTCGATCGAAGGTGGCACCACCGAGATCATGAAGAACATCCTCGGCGAACGAGTCTTGGGACTCCCCGGCGAACCGCGGGTCGACCGCGACATCTCCTGGCGCGAGGCCTCGAGGCTGAAGTAGCGGGCCTCGCGACCAACGTCGAAGGTCGGACAGTTGTCCGTCGCATGTGTCCTCAGCGAGGTGTCCGGTTCACTGCTGCCCAGGCCTTGGCCCACCTCGCCCCGAACTCGATGAACACGGCCTGGATGCATGCCGCGACGGCGATGCCGATGCCTGGCGCCACGTACGGGTACTCGGTCTCCGAGCGAAAGCTCGATCCCACCTCGTCCGTTTGGAATGCCAACCACAGCCCGACGCAAGTTCCGGTGATGCCGACCAGATAGGCAAGCACGCTGACGACACCGGCGATCTGCTCCAGACTCACGATCTCCGGTGGTCGACGCGTGGCCGTTGTGCCCGGCCCGGCTCCCGAGCTCGCAGGGCCTGTCCGCCCGTTCGCCTGGGCCATCACCTTGCGTGCGTGGGCTGTGTCATCGGGTGCGAGCGTGATGGTGTGTTCGCCGACCAGGGCCTCATAGACGAAGCCCGCATCGCCGCGGTGTCCGGACACCTCGCAGCGGTTGGTGTTGGGGTCCCCAGACCAGATTTCGGCTCCGTCAGACTTTCGTCGAATGACGAGCCGACCGGTCGGCAGGTACCCGACTCGGACGAGTTCGCCCTCGAGCGTGCCTTCGAAGGTCATGTCGTTCATGGTGTTCCTTGCGTGGTGATCTGAGGCGATGGACTGCCACTGAACGACAGGGTCCTCGGCAGGTCGTTCGCGGACAGCGCGGCAAGCTACGCCCAACTGGGCGATGACGTCCATGCCGACGGGTACACCATCGACCGCATCCCCGAGCGTCCGGAGCTCGCCATCGTCGCCCGCGGGTTCGCTGGTTGTGTGAGGTGATCTCGCTCGATTCAGCCTGAGTGGGCCGGCGGTGTTGTGCCCTTGGCCCATGTCCTTTCAGTCGTCGAGAGGCGCACTTGTCCGGCGGTAGTCGGATCGGAGTCTGGCAACCACCTCCAGCTGCGCGACCTTGCGAGCAGCCGAGTGCGCCAAACCTCCCGGACGCCATGGTCTCAGCTGGCAGATCGAGCATGTTCGAGTTCAGCGCGTAGCCGAGCTACTTCGTCGGTGAGTGCGGCAACTGCCTCGCTCAGCTCTGGAGTCTCGGCCGTCTCGTCCGATGTCTTCAGGAACAGCGCGGCCAGGTTGGCGGAGACGACGCCGAACACGGCGACGCCGGCCAGCATGAGGAACGTGGCGATGCCCCGTCCCTCCGGAGTGACCGGGTACGTGTCGCCGTAGCCGACGGTGGTGACCGTGGCGAGCGACCACCAGACCGAGTCCTCGAACGACTCGATCGGTCCGCCGGCGTTGCGTTCCACGAACCAGATGCCGGCCGCACCGGTGGCCAAGATGGCGAGTACCGCGACGCCGACGAGTCGGCCGTGCAGCCCGTGCCAGACCCGGTTCGAGCTCTCCCAGAATCGGGCGATGAGTCCGATGGCGCGCAGTGAACGCGTCAGCCGTAGGACCCGAGCGCTGCGCAGCGACCGGAGCGGCTGGAACAGCGGCAAGATGGCGAGCACGACGATCGCCACGTCGAACCAGTGCTTCACCAGATAGCGACCGCGAGGCGACCGTGTGAGGAACAGCCGGACCGCGAGGTCTGCTGCGAACAGCGCCCAGATCGTCCAGTTGGCGAAGATCGCCGCCTGCTGCACCGAGCCGGTCGTATTGCCCTCGAGTACGAGCAGCGGGATACTCGCGAGCGCCATCACGAGCAACGGCAGATCGGTCTGTCGCTCCCATCGGTCGTGCGGCGCTCCGTACGGCGTCGTTGCGTGCCTGGAATCGTTCGTTTCGTTCGCTTCGTCCCGCATAGCCCATCGAGGATCGCGCACGACGGGTGCCGGTCGATGAACCTTGCCCGCGAACGTGATGCCGGACGCAGACCATGCACGACATGTCGCCAGGGGCATCGAGGCGCAACGCACGATGTCCTACGTTCTGCGTCATGGCGGGACTCCATGAGGTTGCCGGAGGCGCGGACCGGATCGCGGTGGTCGACACCGAAACGACCGGTGTCTACAACTCGGATCGTGTCGTCGAGGTCGCCATCCTGACCTTGACCCTCGACGGTGAAGTCATCGACGAGTGGGACACGCTGGTGCAGCCTGGTCGTGACGTCTCGGCGTCGCACATCCACGGCATCACCGCGTCGATGGTGGCTGATGCGCCTCGCTTCGAAGACGTCGCGGGTGACATCGCGGTTCGGCTCCACGGGGCGTGCGTCGCTGCACACAACCTGCCGTTCGACGCACGCATGATCTCGAACGAGTTCGAACGGGCCGGTGCGTCCGTCGAGATCGACTGCGGACTCGACACACTTCGTGCCACCGGCAGCAGGCTGTCCGAGGCGTGTGCCCAGTACGGCATCGACATCAGCCAGGCGCATCGGGCGCTCGACGATGCGACGGCCGTGGCGGCGTTGCTGTCCGCGACGGGTCATCTGTGCGTGCCCGGCGGTGCCGTGTCGATGCCGACCAGCCTGCTGCGTTCCGGGCGTGTGCTCCGCCGTCACGACACGGCACCGGCCGTTCTCCCGGATCCGCCCCTGATCGCCTATTTGGCGTCTCGGTTGCGATTCGTCGGTGCGGATTCGGCCGTGGTCGCCTACCTCGATCTCGTCGGCACCGCCGTCAGCGACCTCCACCTCGATCGCACCGAGCGTGAAGGACTCGCCGAGTTCGCTGCCCAGTACGGACTCTCGCCCGATCTGCTCCGGCAAGCGCACCGCCGATTCGTCAACGAACTGGCCGACGCCGCCCTGTCCGATCACGTCGTCACCGACGATGAGTACCAGGCCCTGCTGCGCGTGGCGAGTTCGCTCGATGTCGACCCAGCCGTCGTCGAGGACCGTGTACGAACCGCTCGCTCCGGCCAGAGCGAACTCCGTCTCGAACCGGGCATGTCGATCGTGGTGACCGGTGAGCACGCTGCCATGCCCAGGTCGGAGATCGAGGCGGTGCTCGCCGAGCAGGGCTTCATCGTGAAGAAGGGCACCTCACGCAAGGTCGACCTGGTCGCAGCCGCCGACCCGCAGAGCCAGTCCGGCAAGGCAGCCAAGGCTCGCGAGCTCGGCATCCCGATCGCATCGATCAACGAGCTGGTCCGGGCGCTGACTGAAGACCGAGCGGTGACGGTGGCCTCGGCTGCCGATCAGCTCGTCGTGATCACCTGCCCGGACTGCTGGACCACATGGACCGTGCCGCCGTCCAAGAACCTCGAGACGTCGCAGCGATGCGAGTCGTGTGCCGACCTTGCCAACAACGCTGCGGTGTGGGCCGCGCCGCAGCCCGGTTCAGCGAGAGGATGACCGTCTGCCGCTGCGGTCACCTCCGCGATCGATCGGCTGGTGCACTGATCGCGTGAGTTGACGAGTGGCGAGGCCGCCTGCTTCGGACCGTTGGCTCGCAGGTCAGGCAGGCGGGCAGGTCAGGCAGGCGGATTCGAACCGGCCACGGGGACGGTCCGCTCCCCGTCGAGCTGGTGGCCCGATGCGATGGCGTCGGCCAAGGAGGCGGCGGTCCACTTCATCGGAACGGCCACTACGAGGCGGCAGCGCTTGCGGGCGTTGCCGCCTCCCTTGCTGTTGGGTGACCGCCCGACCTTGGTCATGGAGCGCAGCATTGCCTTTCGCAAATCGACCACGTTCACGCCGGCAGCAAGCGGGACCGGGTAGGTGAGTCCGTCGCCTGGGTCGAGGCGCCGGTCGGCGACCGACAGCGAGGCGGTGTTGCGGGTGTCGATGTAGCAGTCGAGCAGTTGGACACCGAGCCCGGCGAGTCGCCGCAGGACGAGGTCGAACCCGGCCACGTACTCGGTGTTGCGAGCGAACTCGGATCCGGCCGACCCACCTGCCGATTCGATCACGATCGACGTCGGCGTCACCCCGGTGGTTTCCACCACGAAGGTGGCGTCGACCTCACGTCCATCTTCCATCGGTTTGCGGGTCTCGCCGACCCGGCGGGTCTTCTGCGAGGTGAGGTAGCGGTACAGTCGATACTCCACAATTTCGCTCACCATCGCATTGACGTCGTCTTCGAGCCGGCCGTCAATGCCCACCCGAGCGATCAGCTCGCCGTCGATGACTTCGAACCACGGTTCCGAGCCACGTGTCGGTGTGGTGATGGCCTTGATCGGATTCTTCCGCCAGTACGCCTCCCACTCGGCCACGGTCGGCCTGGTCAGGTCGGCGAACGACGACCCGGCGTCGGCAACGTCGGCACTCAGATCCACGTCCCGGTAGATCATCCAACGTGAGGTCGCGGCGATCTCGTTGAGGGCGATGGGCCGGCGCAGACCGTCGTGCTGAAGGACGGCCTGCAGGGTGATCAGCTTGTAGCTCTTCGAGTAGTTGCCGTGTTCGATCCAGATGAGGAACTCGCGCAGCGACTCGTAGACCTCGCGCTCGGCCGGCTCGAGGAGACCCAACTCGTCGAGCAGGCCGAACCAGCCGCCACGCTGCTTCAACGTGAAGCCTTGCCCGGTGTGAACGGCGAGTTCGAGTGCCGTAGGACGGCGTCCGTGCTCGTCGACCCACTCCCGGATCAGTTCGACCAAGCGGTCGTGCTGCGAAGCCGGACCGAGCAGCGCGGTGAGCAGATCGACCACCTCGGGTTCGACCGTGATGGAGCAGCCCGGCGGCAACGACTCAGTCAGCCTCTCGTCACCGTCGGCGAGGAGTGCCACCGCCTCACGGTCGGTGAGGTTGCCGTGCCCGGCCAGGTTGGCGAGGAGCCGTGCCTTCAGGAGGAACCCTCGATGGTTCCCGACCAGGTCCACGACCTCGAGCCGTTCCTTGTTCTCGCTTCGACGGAGTCCACGGCCGAGTTGTTGGAGGAAGACAATGCTCGACTCCGTCGGTCGGAGCATCAGGACGAGATCGATCGCGGGGATGTCGACCCCTTCGTTGAACAGGTCGACGGCGAAGACGACTGGGAGCTCTCCGGTGCCGAGCCGTTCGAGGGCTTCGGCACGCGGCGACGAACTCGGACCGGAGTGCACCGATACTGCGTCGACTCCTTGGGCGCGGAAGTACTCGGCCATGAAGTCGGCGTGGGCGATGGTGCAGCAGAAGCCGATGGTCCGACGGTCGGTCCCGCCTTGCCGACGCCACTCGTCGAGCACCTGAGCGGCGCGCTCCTGAGTGGCGATCTGCCGGGTCAGTTCCTCCGGGTCGAAGCGTCCGTTCCGCCAGGGGATGTGCTCGTAGTCGGCGACGTCGGGGATCGCTCGGTAGTGGAACGGGCTGAGCAGTTCGCGTCGAACGCCTTCGACGAGCCCGACGTCGTACACCAGGTTGTCGGAGCAGAGCGCCAACAGATCGGCGTTGTCGGAACGGTTGGGTGTGGCGGTCAGCCCGAGCATGAACTCGGGGCGGAAGTGGGCGAGCACCCTGCGGTAGGTGTCGGCGGCGGCGTGGTGGAACTCGTCGACGACGATGTAGTCGAACTGTTCGGGATCGAACTGCGACAGGTTCCGGTGGAGCGACTGGACGCTGGCGAAGACGACGTCACCGTCCGGTTCGCGTTCGTCGCCGGTGAACAGGGTGAGACGGCCGCCGGGTCGGATCTGTCGGTACACGTCGCGAGCCTGAGTGAGGATCTCTTCTCGGTGCGCCACGAACAAGACGCGCCGGAACTCCGGACGAGTCGAGTCGAACGCTGCCAGCCAGGTCTTGCCGAGCCCGGTTGCCATGACGACCAACCCGGCCTGGTGTCCTTCGAGCCGGGTGGCTTCGAGCGCGCCCATGGCTTCGGCCTGCACCGACCACGGGTGGGGCGATGGCGTGTCCTGCTCGACGAAATCGGCGAGCGGAGCGCCGGCCGGTTCGTCCGTGTGCTGTTCGTGCCACAGTTGACGCAGCCGTTCGTATTCGGTGAGCCACTCCTGGTCGAGCACGACTGCTCGGTCGTCGTTCCAGAGTCGGTCGAACTCGTCTACTAGCGCGCGGGTTCCGGTCGTCTGCATGTTCCACTCGACGCCGGACGCGATCCCCGAGTGGCTCAAGTTGCTGCTGCCGACGAACGCAACTCCTTCGCCATTGGACGACGAGGTGAAGATGTAGGCCTTGGGATGGAAGCCGGTCGCCGGGTCGCTGAAGACTCGGGCCTCCAGCCTGCCGACCGGTCCATCGGTCAGACGGTCGAGGAAGAAGCCGAGTGAGCGTGGGTCGGTGACCTGGAGGTAGTCGGTGGTGAGGAGCCGGACGTGAGCGCCGCGGGCGAGTGCCTCGTCGAGGTGGCGACCGATGTGCTGGATGCCGGACCACATCACAAAACTGACGAGCAGGTCGATCCGGTCGAGGTCCGCTCGGATCAGACAGCGGAACAGCTCGGTCAGCATCCGGCGGTCTGCCGGCGTCACCAACGACGGCGCACTGCGGTCGACTGAGTCGCCGGCGAGGTAGTTGCCTCGTTCGGGGATGACGTGGCGAACCCCGCCACGCGGATCGCCCATGTCGCCGGCGAAGCGAGGGATGACATGCACGTGCAGGTGAGGGATGGTCTGCCCGGCGGCCGTACCGGCATTGAACCCGACGTTGTAGCCGTCCGGCGACAACTCGGCGTCGAGCCTCCGCTTAACCTGCTCGACGAGATCTAGGACGGCGAGCTGCTCGTAGCGAGACGCCTCCCACCATGTCGGAACCGAGCGACGTGTCACCACCAGCGTGTGCCCCGGGCTGACCGGAAACGAGTCGTGGAACGCGAACGCCAACTCGTTGCTCGCCGTCCACGACTCTTCGGGGATGGCCAACGCCCCGAAGTTCGGTGTGGGACTCCCGCTGTCACCAAACACGAGACAGGACCGTAGCGCTTCATGCTGATACCTCGTTGCACGAGGGCGGAGCAGAATCGTGTCGACAACGGCCAGCACGTGACGTGTCGAAGCGTGTGTCGCGTTCATGGATGATCTGGCTTTGATCGAACGGCTTGCAGGACTTGCGTTGGATTGGTTTGGAGCCGTCTTCTCGCGCACTGGTCCGTTTGCGGTCTACCATCGGCAGGGTGTCTGAGTCGTCTGGCTACGCCGTGCAGCTTGTGCGCGGGCCGTTCGTCCGGCTTCCTCCGCACCCCGACGCGGTAGAGGACCTCGACGGTCTTGTACGGTACGCAGAAGAGGCCAAACGGCCGTTGGCGGTCGACCTTTTCTGCGGTGCGGGTGGGTTGAGTCTCGGGTTGGAGGCAGCCGGATACTCAGTCATCGCTGGCGTGGATCATGACGACGACGCCCTGGCTACGCACCGAGCAAACCACGGGGGACTCAGCGCAAACCTTGATCTCGCCGACCCAGACGTCGTGGAGCGAATCGCGTCAACATTCCGCGACATCGGGGTTGATCTCGTTGCAGGAGGCCCACCTTGCCAGCCGTTCTCAAAGGCTGGGCGGTCTGGAATGCGCAATCTCGTGCGCAAGGGGCTTCGCCCAGCGGAGGACATGCGTAGAGGGCTTTGGCAGTCCTTCCTCCGAGTGGTCGCCGTCGCCCAACCTACGGCGGTTCTCATGGAGAATGTTCCCGACATGGCTCTGGACCGGGGCATGTGGATTCTCCGGACGATGGTCGACGAACTCGAGGAGCTGGGCTACTCCGTGGCAGAGCGGGTCATGTCAACCAGCGATCTCGGCGTCCCGCAGTTCCGTCAGAGGTTCTTCCTGGTAGCGCTTCGTGATCGTGTCGCCTTTCGGTGGCCAACAGGAGACGGCGTGCGAACGAGCGTGCGAAACGCCATCGGCGATCTCCCTCAGCTTGAGGGAGGTTGGCGGCCTCGCAACGGTGATGATCCGGACGACCCAGTCGCCTCTGGTTGGGCCGAGTACGCCGAGCCGGTCTCGACATTTCAGAAGCGCATGCGGGCAGGACTTCCCGCCGAACACCAGCGTCGTGTGTACGACCACGTGACGCGCCCCGTGCGGGACGACGACGCCGAGGCGTTTGCTCTGATGGACTCGAGCACCCGCTACTCCGACCTTCCGGAGGAGTTGCAGCGCTACCGAGACGACATCTTCGACGATAAGTACAAGCGGCTCGATTGGGACGGACTGAGCCGGACGATCGTGGCCCACATTGCGAAAGACGGTTACTGGTACATCCATCCAGATCAACCGCGTACGATCAGCGTTCGGGAGGCTGCGCGTCTGCAGACGTTTCCGGACCATGTGAGGTTCTCCGGCCCGCCGACGTCTGCGTTCCGGCAGATCGGTAACGCAGTCCCTCCGATGGCCGGCGAAGGGCTTGGTGCGGCGATTCTTGACAGTTTGTTGACGGCTGAGCGTGAGGGCTTCACTACTGCGGAAGCTTCGCGGCTGCTCGCTCGATGGTTTCGTTCGAGGGAGAGCCTGGCGATCCCGTGGCTCCGCGGGGCGACGCGATGGCAGACGGTGGTAGGAGAGACGGCTCTTTCGCGGCTGCCAGCACCAGTAGCGCAGCTCGGTTGGCGCCTCGTCGCCGCGATGCCGAACCCGAACTCCACCATTCTGGCATCGGATGCACTTCGTCTCGGCCTCGCCCCGCTCGGGCGCGGAGACAGAGCCAACGACCTGTTGGATATTGCCTCAACGATTGAGACGGCGGGGATCGACCCCGAAGATGCAACTGAGGCTGAACTCCGCGCTCTTGGGGTCCTCGCTCCCGCGGTGATCGACCTTGCTTATCGTGTGCACCCCGGCTTGGCCGACGATGGGAGCGACGGTGCTGTGCTCGCCACAGTAGCGACTGTAAGGGTCGCTAGCCGCTACTTCGGAGAGTCCGTCGACGAGAACAGGAACCGCCTGACCGAGGGCCGACTCGCCGTCGCCAGATTGATCGGGGGTGAGGATCACTCACACGATGCCCATCTTGCACTGCTCGAACTTGGTAACTCAGTGTGTAGCCCTGGCGTGCCAGCGTGCGCACAGTGCCCGCTCTCAGGTTCCTGCGCATTCGCGACGACTCGAGGCTTCCAGCTTCAGCTACTCGACCCAGCCGATGCGGCGGACGATGTCGGCATCGTCTAGCGCTAGTGACTCCGCCATACGTCGCAACTCCGCAGTCGTGCCAGTTGCTGCCGCTGCGGCCGCGAGGCCGGTCGCGAGTCGCGCGAGATCGAGCGAGCTTGCACCCGTTGCGACTGGCCCGGATCGGGGTTCCGGCTGCTCGGTTGTCCCGTCGCTCGTGCGTTGATCCCGTCGGTACATGAGCTGCGCCCGCTTGCAAAGGGCGCCAATGTCCGGCGTGACAAGGCTCCGGATCTCGCTCGGGACTGTCACCCGCATCTTCGCCACATTGACACGAAAGAGATCGTCAAGTTCAGGACCGAACGACAGCGCTGCGCGAGCAAGCTTCGTGTGCTCGTCGATCGCACGAATACCCGCCCATCCGCCGCTCTGTACGAGACGATCGGCCCGATAGATATAGAGCCCCTGCTGGCGGTTCCACTTCCTGGGGCCTGACAGCCTCTCAAACTCGTCGGGATCGTCAAAGAGACTCCTGGCCGGAAGCACGTACGGGTCGAAGCGAATCGTAGAAGGGACACCGCCGAGAGTGACCTCGAACCGACTTGGCGACATGGTGACGGTCTCGGCTTGGTCGATTGCGAAGGGATTCCACGGCCGCACCTTCGTTCCATTTACAGAGATCGTCAGTCGCTCGCCGTCCCAGCCGTCGGCAATCCCTTCGAGGAATCGATGGAACACCATTCCAAGGTGGAGATGGAGTCCGTTGGCAACGTTCCGTAGACGGCGCCGTCCTGCCCCGTCGTTATGCATACTGTTCCGAAGGAGCCGGTCGAGTCGGTCCCAGACGACGACGGTCCCTGGACCTCGTTGGAGGTGCTCGTAGCATGCACCGGCCCAGGCAACGTTCGAATCCGACAGACTTGCCAAGACTTCCCATCGATCAACTTGTTCGATGTGATCGAGGTCCAAGCACCGCAATCTGACCTTTGCGCGCGAGGGTGCGGTTCTCGACGCCACTGTCAGTCTGCGGGCCTGGGACAGCGATGCCGTCTTCAGCCCTAGCCCATACTTGCCGAGATCTGAGTCCTCATACGCTCGTTCGGAACCGAATCGCATCGCCTCGTCGATCTCGCGGTCGCTCATCCCCGCTCCGTCGTCCGCGATCATAAGAAACGACAGACCATCGACGCAGTACTCGGCGAAGACGTCGACGTTTCTCGCCCCGGCAGACAAGCTGTTGTCAATGAGATCTGCCACCGCCGCGTTCACGTCATATCCAATGTCGCGCAAGCTCGACGTCAAGCGTCGCGCCGAGGGGGTTACTTCGATCGTTTCGCTTGAAGTTGTCATGTTGGATCAACGAGGACTCTACGCCAGCTCGGGGTCGACGTCGCGTTGCACCGCAGCCGACCACTGTGCGGCGATGACGTCAGCGGCGTCGGCTGGATCCTCGTGCTCCCAGACATGGATCACGGTCCACCCACATTCGCGAAGAGCGGAGTCTTTCCGTCGGTCTCGTGCGACGGTCTCGGCCAGCTTCGCTTCCCACCATTCGGCATTGTGCTTCGGTAGGACACCGTGGTCGGGGCAGCGGTGCCAAAAGCACCCGTCGACGAACACCGCGATTCGCGCACGGGTGAATGCAATATCCGGGCGGCCTGGTATGCCTCTGAGGTTGACCCTGTACCTCAGTCCCCTTGTGTGGAGTTGACGCCTCAGGGCTAGTTCCGGTCCAGTGTTTGCCCGAGGCATGCGGCGCATCTGCTCGGACACCGTCGCTGATTTGGGCCTCGGCCTGCGGCTAGCTTGCGACGGCCGCTTCACGGTCCACTTTCGTTTCGGCCAAGTTGGGTTCAGGCGATTGATTCATGACGACACCACGACGCTTGGTTGGAACGTCTACGGTACAAGTTCGTGAGCGGCGCGGGAGGCGGCAAGTCCATGGTGCCTGCGGTCAAGTTCCGGTCGCAGTTGTTGGTTGAGGTGCTCGATCACGCCGAAACGGAGGGGCAGGAAGCCTTCCTAGTGGATGCGTTCACTGACCTGATCCTGGATGATCTGGAACAGGAGGGCCGCTGGCCGGACTACCAGATCAGTCACTACGCCACCCGCGGGGCCGCAGTGAACGCATGGGCGATCGACCACACACTCCGGCGCCTCTACCTGGCGATCACCGATTTCGAGCGGACGGAAACGGTCGGCACCATCACACGGACCGAGATCAACACTCTGCTGAAGCGCCTTGCCGGCTTCATAACTCGCAGCCGCGAGCGCCGCATCGAAGTCGAAGACCACCACCCAGTGGCCGACCTGATCGACGTTTCAGCCGACCATGTGCTGTACGACTCCGTTGCGCTCTACGTCCTGACGCACAGGAACGCCCCCGAGTTCACACCCGATCCCCCGGTCGTAGGAGGCGTCGACGCGGTCTCCGCCCGGATCTGGGATCTTGAGACGATCCGTCGCTCACGAGTTTCGGGAGAGCGTCTCGACCCGATCTCGATCGACTTCACCGGACTTGATGGCGGGCTGCCCTGCCTCGCCGCGGACCGCCACGACGATGTCCAGACCTACCTCGCCTACATCCCTGGTCAGCGTCTCGCCGACATTTACCTCGAGCATGGCGGCCGCTTACTCGAGCGCAACGTCCGAGCGTTCCTCTCCGCTCGTGGAAAGATCAACCGTGGGATTCGAGACACGATCCGCGATGAACCGGAACGCTTCCTCGCCTACAACAATGGACTGACAGCTACGGCCGCATCGGTGAGGATCCGATCATCGGACAGCGGCGACCGCATCGAGCGTGTCCACGACTTCCAGATCGTGAACGGGGGGCAGACCACCGCGAGTCTCGCGGTGGCGGCCCGTGACGGAGACTGCGAACTCGAAGACGTGAGCGTCCAGATGAAGTTGGTTGTCGTCGGCCCCGAACTGATCGACGAACTCGTTCCCAACATCTCCCGGTACGCCAACCGACAGAACAATGTGCAGGAGAGCGACCTTTCCGCGAACAACGATTACCTCCGACGCATGGATGAGGCTTCGCGGACGGTGTGGACTCCAGCGACCGCCAGCGGACGACCAACTAAGTGGTACTTCGAGCGCGCCCGAGGCTCCTACGCCGTCGATCAGATGAGCTCCGGTCGGGCCTCAGTACAGAAACGATTCCTCGCCGAGTATCCGAAGAAGCAGAAGTTCGGAAAGAACGAGGTCGCGCTCTATGAGAACACATGGGCGAGACTGCCGCACCTCGTTTGCCGAGGCGGCCAGAAGAACTTCGTGGAGTTCATGGAGCGACTGCCGGAGCCACCCGGCCAGGATCTCGACGACTGGTACAGAGCCCGCTTCCGGGACCTGGTCGCGAAGGCGATCATCTTCAAGTCGGCGGACTCGACTGTCCGTCGCGAGTTCGGCGGTACCTACAAACGCCAAGTGGTTGCCTACACACTCTGCTACCTGCTTGAGAGAGCGTCGACGCCGCCGGATCTCGGCCTGATCTGGCGCACCCAGCAGATCCCTGACGCCTTCGATGTGGCCATCGCCGAGGTCGGACAGTCGATCAAGGACGCGATCATTGAAACTGGCGACGGTCGGAACATCACGGAATGGACGAAACAGGAGGCGTGCTGGCTGTCCCTGAGGACCCTCGACATTCCTTTCGATGAGTTTGGAGATGCGAACACCGGCTGGTCCCCGCCACAGGCCGCCGCCACTGGTTGGTCACCACCAAGCGTGGCCGGCGCCGCTTGGGCAGCGCCGCAAGTCAGTACTGAGACGCGAACCGAGGGCACGCTCGCTCTCAGTGACGCCATCTACGAAGCGCAGGGGACACTCATCGAGGGTCGGTACCGGCGCTACCGTCGCCGGAAGTGGAGATATCTCGGTGACACGGAGGTCGAAGCGACGGGCGGCGAGACGCTTCACGCATACGCGGCTCCAATGCGGAACTCCGAGGGCCACGACTACATCTTCAACGTCGTCGTGGATGTCCGAAGCCAGACGATCACACCGGTTGAAGATCTCGACGCCCGTCGCCGAAGCCGGGTGATGGACTGGCTGGAGGATCGGGGTTACCCAGGATGAACGGCAGCGTCCGAACGAACGAGATCGACGCGACACCGAGGGCCAGTTCCCTGATCGAGTCGCTGCGATCGTTCGGCTACTCCCCAGCGACTGCCATCGCAGACCTGATCGACAACTCGATCTCGGCCCACGCCCGCAACATCGATGTCGAGTTCACGTGGGCCGGCCCGGCGAGCTCGATGATTCTCACCGACGACGGCGATGGAATGACCGTGTTCGAATTGAACGAGGCGTTGAGACCAGGGTCGTCGAATCCGCTCGACCATCGAGCGGAGGATGATCTCGGCCGATTCGGTCTCGGCCTCAAGACAGCAAGCTTCTCGCAGGCGCGCGTCCTGACTGTCGTCTCGCTCCATGCAGAGAGCGAACAAGCGGCCAGCCGGTGCTGGGACCTCGATCACGTGCAGCGCACCGACCGTTGGGTGGTGCTGACGGACACCCCCCACGGTGTGGATCTGGGGCAGCGTCTTCGAGGCCGGCCTGGGACCGTGGTCGGGTGGAACGATCTCGACAGGATCGTCGACGACCGACCCATCAGCGACACACGAGCGCGGAATTCGTTCTACGCCATGGTTGACGACGTCCGACTGCATCTGGAGACCGTCTTCCACCGATTCATCAGCGAGGGTCTCCGACTCTCGGTGAATGGAACCGTGTGCGAGCCGTGGGATCCCTTCCTCGAGGATCACTCCGCCACCGAGCGGCTCCAAGCTGAGGTACTCACGCTGACGACGTCGGCGGGTGAGGAACATGAGATCCGGGTTCAGCCCTTCGTCCTTCCTCACAACTCGAAGCTCGATCCGAGCGTCCACAAGCGCGCCGGAGGGCAGAAGGGCTGGAACCTCCAGCAGGGCTTCTACCTCTACAGGCGCGGACGGCTCATCGTCGCAGGGGACTGGTTCGACCGCGGGACGAAGCCTGAAGAACATCACAAGCTCGCACGAGTGCGGGTCGAGTTCGATCAGGAGCTCGACTCGGTCTGGGCGCTTGACGTTCGCAAGGCCAAGGCCCGCCCGCCAGCGGGTCTGCGTGCCGATTTCGTCCGCATCGCCCGAGCAACAAGGAACCGGGGCGAGGAGGTCTACCGGTCACGGGGTCGGAGGGCCGTCGGGCCAGCGCCACGGCGCGGCCACCGAGTAGCGCTCTGGACGACCGACACCTCCGGCAGCGCAGTGCGCTACCTGGTGAACCGCGAGCACCCGGTAGTGGCGTCGCTGCTCGATAGCCACCCAGAACGTGAGGTCGTCGACGAGGCGCTGAGTCTGATTGAGAGCACCCTCCCGGTCGCCCACATCCTGAGTCAGGGGTTCCGGGACGAGAACCGCATCGAGGAGACCGTGGAGATGGACGAAGGCATCCGCACCGCGGCCGCTCGTCTGTTCTGCGCGATCATCTCGACAGGCGAGACGGTCGAGAGTGCCCGCCGCATCGTCCGCGAGTCGCAACCGTTCGATGTGGCCGATTCCTTCATCGAGCAACTGGACGTCGGGAGCTGCGAGTGACCGCTTCGAACGAGATCGACCAGGCGAGAGGTGTCCTCCGCGCACTGATCGAAGGCGACGAGGCGTATCTCAATCAACGCCTGACGAGGGAACGAATCGCCGAGCTCGCAGGCCGGGCACTGATCGCAGCCGCCGTAGAAGGCGAACCGGAACTCCTGGATCGCCACGTCATTGAGCTGACGGCCTGGGCGGAGACTTTGTTCACCACCGTCCAAGACGAGGCCGGTGTACTCGTCGGCGACGACGCGGTCCACGAACCGTGGGTGGACGGACACCAACCCGAGCTGTTCCCGGAAGGCGGGTTCTGGCGGAACTATCGCAGGCTCGTTGAACCTCGACTTCCCCCGACGGCATTAGCGGAGCTCGACCGTTCAACCGATCGCATCGTCGACCTGCTGGGTGACCCGAGTCGGGAAGGGATCTGGGATCGACGCGGACTTGTCATCGGGCACGTCCAGTCCGGCAAGACGAACAGCTACCTCGGCGTCGTGACAAAGGCGGCCGATGCCGGCTACCGGCTCATCGTCATCCTCGCCGGCTCCCACAACAACCTCCGCGCCCAGACGCAGCACCGCTTCGACGAGGCGTTCGTCGGCGTCGACACGCGTGTCGAACTCGGAACCACCGCCCCGGCATTCGGTGTCGGACTCAATCGGAACCAACGCCCCGCCTTCTCCATGACCCAAGCGACGGAGAACGGTGACTTCAAGAAGGCCGTCGCCGACTCGATCGGCAACCCCTTCGCCCGCCACGACCTTCCCACGGTGTTCGTCGTGAAGAAGCACGTCACGGTGCTGAAGACCCTCCACGACTGGCTTCGACTGAACTCAGGCATACCGCCGCATGAGCAGACGATCGAAGACGTGCCGCTCCTCCTCATCGACGACGAAGCCGACAACGCGTCGATCGATACGGCCAACCACGAGCGAGACCCCGATACCGACCCCACCGGAACGAACAAGCGGATACGCGAGATACTCCAACTTTTCGACCAGTCCGCGTACGTCGGATATACGGCTACCCCGTACGCGAACGTCTTCATCGACGCGAACGCCGAACACGAGGACGCCGGCGACGATCTCTTTCCCAGGGATTTCATCGTCGGTCTCCAGGCACCTTCGAACTACGTCGGAGCGGATCGTGTGTTCGGCGCAGGCCCGGAGAATCCCGGGCTACCGATGGTGAACCGGCTGACGGACCATGAGACCTGGATTCCTCCAGACCACTCCTCCGACTTCGTCCCATCGCCAGACATCGTCCCGGCGTCGCTGGGACGCGCCCTCGATTCGTTCATCCTCTCCTGTGCAGCACGTCGTCTTCGGGGCGACGCGAACGCTCCGAACTCGATGCTCATCCACGTCACCCGCTTCAAGACGCCGCAGGCGGCGATCGGTGATCAGGTCACCGACATGCTTGCTGAGCGCTTCAACGAACTGCGCTACGCGTCGGATGCCGATCCGGTATGGCGTCGCCTCGAAGAGATCTGGTCGACGGACTTCCTGCCGATGGCCCATGCGATCCGTACCGACTCGGCGACTGACCGCGTTGACGACTTCACGGCGGTCCGGCCGCATCTCGCCGCTGCCGTCGGTCGGATCGAGGTCAGGCTCATCAACGGAGACTCGGCCGACGTTCTCGACTACGACAAGCATCCCGAAGGTCTCTCCACGATCGTCGTCGGCGGGGCGAAGCTTTCGCGCGGCCTGACGCTCGAGGGGCTCACTGTCAGCTACTACGCACGTACCACCAGGTTGTACGACGCCCTCATGCAGATGGGGCGATGGTTCGGCTACCGTCCCGGCTACCTTGACCTCTGCCGTGTGTACGCACCTTCGGATGTCGTCACCAGGTTCAGGAATGTGAGCATCGCAGCGGCCGAACTCCTTCGCGAGATCAAGATCCTCGAAGGGACCGGGATGACACCGCGTGAGTTCGGGCTCCGCGTCCGGCATAGCCCCGGGATGCTCATCACCGGCAACACCAAGATGAGAAACACCCAGATCCGCCGTGTCGGGTTCGGGGCACAACGTCCCGAGTCGACGAGCCTCGACCTCGCACACGATCGACGCCGGCGTGCGCTTGACCACCTTTCCACGCTGGTGGACGGATTGGCCGCGTCCCCTGCGGCCTACGAGCCGACTTCGTCCGGTGACCACGCTTGGCGGATGGCCACCCCTGACCTGATAATCAACTACTTCGACGCGCTCGCGTCTGATGACCTGTATCGATATACGACCGGACGACCCCTGTATCTCGCTGACTACATCCGAAAGCGGAACGACCGCGACGATCTCACCGAATGGACCGTCCTGCTCAAGTCGAACAGCCAGTGGGCAGGCGAGCCCGTCCGGGTCGGCAACGCAGGCATCTCCGTCAGCCCGAGTCGGCGATCCGACGGGGGACGGCCCGACCGGTACTCGTTCAACAGCCTGATCGGATCGGATGACGAGAAGTTTGATCTGACCGAGCACGAGCTCGAGCAGGCGGTGCAAGCGGCAGGATCCTCACGGAGTCCGACCGGGGTCCACTACCGACACGCTCGATCGTCAGACAGGGGTCTGCTGATCCTCTACATCCTCGATCCGGCGATCCGCGAAGACGAATCCGCCGGGCCGCCATTTGTCGCGTACTGCGTCAGCTTCCCGTCGGATCCGGACGGGACGAAGGTGGAGTACCGAATCAACAGCGTTCAGATCGAGCAGGAGATGGGCGGATGACCGAAGCAGGCAACTCCCCGTTCTTCTCCGCCTGGGAAGCAATACGGTCGGAGACGGGGGCGGGGACGTTCCGGCGCCGGCTCTCGTCGTCACTGCCGATCTACGTGACCCTCACGAACCCTGACTCACTTCCGGGGCTGGCGGTTGAACCGGAGTCCGCCGAAGGAGTGGATCTCGGCGACGCCCGGGGATCGGACCGGATCAGACTTGCGATGCGCGTCGGCAACCCGGCTCAGCTCACCCTGGCGGCGACGTCGCCGGACCACACGGAGATCTTTCTCACCGTGGCCGATGACATCGCGGAGCGACTCCTGGAGTGCGCCACCGTCGATGAGGTCGTACCGACGCTCGTGCAACGCTTCACGACGTGGCAGCGATTCCTGCGTCGCACCGCCGGTGGTCTGCTCTCGGCGAACCGCCAGCTCGGGCTCTACGGGGAGCTTGCGACGCTCCGCGATCTCCTCGCGCCAGCAGTCGGCTGGCGGGATGCGGTTGGTGCATGGACGGGACCGGCGAACGCACCCCAGGACTTCCAGATCGGCCGCATCGCCGTCGAGGTGAAGGCGATCGTGCACAGCGAACCACAGGTCTTCACGATCGATGGCGAGCGCCAGCTCGATGACCACGGACTCGATGCCTTGGTGCTCGCCCATCACCGGGTCATCCGACATCGGCAGGCGGGGCAGTCTCTTTCGGAGATCATCGCCGAGGTACGAACCGAGATCGGTGACGACATCGCTACCCAGGATCGCTTCACTGTCGGACTCAACACCTACGGGTACGACGACGAGGACGAGCTGGAGTACGGACCGACCGGCTACACGCTGCGCGACTCGGCGCACTACCGGGTGCACCACGGCTTCCCGAGGTTGACAGAGGCCGATCTTCCGAGCGGAACGGGAGGTCTCAGGTACTCGGTGGCGGCGTCCGCCTGCGACCCGTATCAGATCGACTCGCAGGAGATCGCCGGGTGGCTCGGCGAACCTGCGACCCTTTCAGTCGGCGGTTCGGCCGCTGAGTCGACCGTGGTGGAGTACAAGTCCACAGTCTGGACACCGACCGAGCCGACCCACAATCCAGAGCACAGAAGGAGCGTCGTGCGGGCGCTCCAGACCTCGGTCATCAAGACGGTCGTGGCCTTCCTGAACACCGATGGCGGTGAGCTGGTCATCGGTCTCGACGACCACCAGGAGGTCGTCGGGATCGAGGTCGACCTGGCCGAACTCGGGCTCGCACTCGACGACCTGGATGCGTACGAATTGCGGCTCACAGAGCTACTTCGAAGCCGCATCGACCGGATCGTTACGCAGCAGGTGCGCATTCGTTTCGAGGACCGTGAGGGAAGGCACACGTGTCATGTTGCGGTGGCGCCGTCCCCGAACCCGCGCTTCGGACTCCCGTTCGCCTCGGACAACGAGGCGCCTCGCCCGATGTTCTGGGTCCGGACCGGGAACGCCACGAACAGTCTCGACGGGCGTGACCTGATCGAGTACGTCTCGAACCATTGGCATTGAGCGCCGCTCGGGCTCTGATCAAGTCAGCCTGTCGATCGCAACGTTCACGTCCAAGTCTGGCGTGCCCACCCGGTTGAAGTAGCGGGTGAACCGGCTTACCAGTGCTTCGACGAATGGGCTGTCGATCGTCGCAACCCGCTCCGCACCATCGAGCGTGGCCGTCGTGATGTGACGCCAGCGCTGGAAGTCGACGACGAGGTTCGGTACGTCCCATGCGGCCGGGAGGAAGTGGAATCTCTCGCTCTGCGACTTGAATCGATTGTTCCGCATGATCGACTCGACCTTCTTCCGCGCCGATTCCTTCCCGTCGTCGCCTGCCTCGCTCCACTCCTTGTACTCCTTGGTGTCCTCCAGCAGGTCGCAAGCCACCATCACGGTGTGATCGGCCTTGAGTCGGGTCGGGACGAAGTCGCAACTCGGTGTGAGCACGACGTACCACTCCTCGGCTGGCTCGCCGTTGGCGTCGACCTCGTGGAACACCAGCACATCACCTGTTCGACGGTCATCCAGCGGTGGAACGATGTAGTAGCGCATTGGGTGCACGAGCGCACCGACTTCGGCGGGTTCGGTTCCCTCGAGTAGATCAGCGAACAGGCTCGCTCCGCCCTCGAGTGACGCGGCGAGTCGCCGCACCAGGAGATGTGCGACGTCGCTTCGGCGCTGTTCCTGGTGGAGCTCATCCCAGTGCTGCTCGACGAAGTCGATCATGAAGTCGCGCTTCACGTGCTCGATGTGTTGGTCGAATCTCGCTCGGAGCTGTTGGAACGTCGAGTGGAGCGCGAGGTTGACGGCCTCACGGAGGGCATCGACCTCGTCGCCCGTGTTCTTGGAGACGACTTGGACGAATGGTGGCAATCCACAGTCACTCGCCAGTTCGGGTAGGGCCGTGTAGAAGACGATCGGCACGAAGATTCGGGAACGAACCTGTCGGAACACGTCTAGGCCCG
>NZZV01000106.1 GCA_002698945.1 Acidimicrobiaceae bacterium | reverse complement strand
CGCGCCCGCGGGCGCGTCGCTCGCTCGCCAGCCGCTTGCTTCCGGCATCGGCGCCATTGAATGGGCAGCAATTGCCAGCGCGCGGCGGCAACCATCGCTCTCAAATTCCGGTTCTCAACGCGCTCGTCGAGGACGGTGATCCGGCGACGGTGCGGACCGGCGGACGAACCACGGCCCACCCACCTGGCCGCTGACGAGCTCGAGCGTCACGGCGAGAACGATCGGAGCGTGAGCGTGCCGGTCGGCTGCTGCTTCGCTCCCGGGCCCTACCCCCGTCCCCCTGAGTAGGCTGGGGCGTCGGTGCGGGGGTTGGATGCGCCCCAGCCTACTCAGGGGGTGCAACAGAGTTTCCGAGCCGATCAAGCCGATCTCTCGTTCGTCGCGCGCCCGCGGACGCGTCGGCTCAGTGCATGTTCGTGCTGGCGGTGAGATGACTGGGCGAACGCCATACTTGGGCGAATCCCGCATGCCGAAGATGGCGGGTCGTACACGACGTCGTGGTCAACTGGCCACTGGCGCGAGCGGTCCGGCGCGAACCCGCACAACCGAGTGCTCGGTTGTGTTCTGGTGTCGATCGAATCGGTAGACGGGGAGCTGCTGACCGTCTTCGGTTCGAACGAAGCGGCATCTAGCGAGATCGTTGGGATCCACTGCCTTGCCACTCGGTCGAACCGACCCGCTGGAGACAGCTTGCCCGCCGGCAAGAAGCACGTGGGTGTCGGCGTCCAAACCGGAACAGTCGAGCTTGAGGCCGTTCGCGGTGTGGATGTGT
The DNA here is from genome assembly GCA_002698945.1 of Acidimicrobiaceae bacterium. Classification (GTDB taxonomy): domain Bacteria; phylum Actinomycetota; class Acidimicrobiia; order Acidimicrobiales; family Ilumatobacteraceae; genus Ilumatobacter. The sequence goes on along the minus strand of NZZV01000106.1, from coordinate 15,772 downwards.
ACGAAGCAGTTCGGGTTGAGCTGCCCGCCGGCATCTCCCTCATGCCACGGGATCGGGCCTGAGACCGCTGCCCTTTCGAAGCCCTCCAGTAATCGATCAACCTGAATGGTGTGGTTGTCGAGGTTCTCGCAGCCGAGACCCTCAATGTCGTTGGGGAGCCACTCGCGCATCCGTTCGACGATCGACTGCTGGCACGGGTCAACGACGAGGATGGGCGTCTGGGCGGGGGCATTCTCGCTGAGCAATGCTGTCGCCGTGGTGTCCGACGGTGGAAGGGAGTAGCCGAACAGCATGATTGTCGACGCCTCGCGAATCGCTTGCGCTGCGGTGAGCCACAGCGTTTCGATCGTCGAGTTCCCGTATTGGCCCGACTTGTCGGCGATCGGCGGGACGATCACCTGCGACAGCCCTCGCATTGGACACTTGTGTGCTGCGTCAGTTTCCCAACTTGAGGCAGCGCCGCCAGCGACGATCGAGAAGAGGTCGTTCGCTGAAGACCGCCCCCACCAGTTCAGCGAGCCGTGAAGCTTGACGAGTTCCAGCGTCTCGACATCGACCGGCGCAAACTCCATGCCTGGTCCGGGCAACGATGGTGGAAAGCCTCTTGTCAGATTCCGAGTGGTCACCCCGCCAAGCCGGTTCTGCGCCGACACCTCTGCGTCGATCAAGGACAACGTCTCCGCTGTCGCTTCGATGAGCGTGTCGTAGTTGAACGTGAGCACCGTCGACCGGCGGTAGTGCCACAGTGTCACCAGCCGGGCGAGCCAATGCGGTACCGGCGCTCGTAGCGACTCGCGCTCGCGTTCCGCGACAATCTCACCAGCGATAGCGGCCACATCGAGGAACAGTGCGCGTCGTCGTAGCTGTTCCGGCCTGGTGTTGTAGGGCTGTGCCGTTGCGAGGGATGTCAGCCATGCCTCCAGGTCGCCCAGCGGAACTCGGTCGCTGTCGACCAGGGCCCGCTCGGATGTGGTGAGCCGGTCGACCGCGGGGTGCCCGCGCAGCCTCGCCACGAGCGCGTCTCCGAGCTCGGTGAGTACGGGCATCGACGGGGACGCATGCTTGGAGAAGCCCGCTCCAACGATCGTCACCAGCTTCGAGAGGTCAAGTCCGGATGCATCTCCAGCCACCGCGCCCATCGGCGCATCGTAGGTCGGCCCACGGAACGTGAGGTCTGGAACGGGTCCAGGTCATGGCAGCACTGATGGACCTGCGCCGCATCTGACGCCGGTCGTTCGGAGACCCTGCGAGTGCACCGTGGAAGCTCCGATTGGCTACTCAGCCGCGTCGTCCCAGGTCTCCCTGGAACCCCAATCTGCAATGGCGGTCAGACTCGGCTCGACCGGCCGCCGGGCCGACGTCCTCTGCTTTCTGCGCAGAGCTCGGAACCGCCGCATCGCGAGGCGTGCCGCCTCGGCGCTGTCGATCGGGACGGCCTTGGTTCGGAACGCATGCACGCACTGGCCCGTCTCGAGGATCTCCTCCCACGCTCGGATCTGCTGGAAGCAGAGCAGTACCTGCTGTTCCCGGCGGAACTGGCGACCACGCGGGTCGATCCAGACGAAGCGCTGGCCCGCCTCGTCGCACAGCAGCATCATGTCGTGGTTCGACGTGACGATCACCTGATCGGTCCGTTGCGCGAACTCAATGACCTCGATGTCGCTCGAGCTACGGGGTGGAGCACCATCCGCCTCGGCGCCCACGTGCGTCGTGTTGAAGCCGAGCTCGCGCAGGGCGCGGGGGACGGCGTGGCTGAGCTGCTCGTCCCAGATCAGACGGACCCGAGGATTCGTCGAGTCCCGTGTCCTCGTCACACCGGGATCCCGGCCCCCTCGGCCAGGAGTTGCTCGAACTTCACGGCGATCTCCACGGCTGCGAGGTCCAGATCGAGGTCGAACGCGATCTCCTCATCGGGCTCGTCGGTTGCTCGGGTGGCGACGACTGACGTCGGGATCCTCGTGCCCTCGATGCACGGAGCGCCGGCCTGGATGTCCGGGTCGATCGACACGCCGTCGACCGGTGACCACTTCGTCGGCCGGCCGCCCGCATCGAACTCGATCCGCCTCAGGTGCACCTTGATCACGTCCTGGAACGTGCCCTGGCCACCCCGGCCGATGTCCTCGTAGTCGTCGTCCACGAGCTGGGCGAGAAAGCTGTCGCCGCTGGTTGCCAGCCTGTCGATCACCGTTGCCGACGCCAGCGGGTTGTCAACTCCCCACGCCAACCTCAACTTGGCGACTCCCCGCCGAAGGTGTAGATCGGACACGCCGTTCTCCCGGACCTGCCGCGCCACCGTGAACGCGATGAGATCGGCAAACGCGAACAAGCGATCGAACGAGGCCCTCACGGGCGCATCGCCATGGGTCGTCGCGGTGCTCCACCGGACGACCTGATCGGGGGTCAGACCGCACAGGAGCGCGACTTCGGGTGCGTCGTAGAGCCCACTCCCCATCATCGTGCTCGACATGCCGACGACACTACCCACACGGTGTGACGCTGATCGGCCGACATTCTCCGCCGCGGAGCTCACGCGGCATCCTCCCGCTCATGACGTCGCTGATGACAAGGGGCGCACCTGAGCTGCAGCTCCTCCACCACCGTGTGACCCGTCTGGGCGAAGTCGGGAACATGGTCGTACTCGAGCAAGGTCGTCGCTCCGCAGTCGACGCAGACTCGATCGCGTTCCTTGACCACCCGCTTCTGTCTCGTGCTCGGGTGGCGTCGCTTGGCGCTGGCGTTGATCGGGCGGTTGTCGGCGTCGTGGATCAGGGCCCGGATGAACGCCTCCGGCGCGATCCGCTCGACCACGCTCATCGGGATCGCCGTGCCGTCGTCGAGCGAGGTGCCGTCGTCCCGAACGTGCACGATCACCTCGGTGGCCAACGGGCCACCGCCTTCACACAGCAGTGCTGCAAGAGCGTCGGCGTGCTGCTGCGCCAGGCTCGGCCACTGCTCGATCGTGGTGGCCGACGGTCTCGTGCTCATCACGTGGGTCGTGAGCCGGCTGATCAGTTGGCCCGCCACCAGCGGTGGGAGGCGGGCGGTGAAGGTGACCATGCCGTCGGGTTCGTTGCGCCACGTCACGGAGCGCTGCTCGTGCTGCAGCCGCTCCAGCTCCCGGTCGTCGCTGTTGCGGTGCACCCACGCCGCGATCGCTCGTGGCAACGCGCCCGCAGGAACGTCGACTGCGATGGCGGCCAGCTGCTGCTCGTTCTCCGGTGTGGCCGACCGGGACAGCACCCGGACCTTGCTGTACGACAACTCATCGGCCTCGAACAGATCGGCGATCACCGTGAGCGTGCGCAACCGACGGCCGACCCGGATCCACTCCCGTGCGGTGGACACCTCGATGTCGGCGACGGCGGCGATCCAATGTGCCGCCGACGCTGCGTTGACGGCCATCCACTCGCCCGAGTCGGCGAAGTCGGCGGCAAGGCCGATCACCGTCCGCTGACTCGTGGACCACGTGGTGAGTGCTGTGCTCAGGTCGTGGGACAACCGCAGCCCGGGTGGGATGGAACCGGCTGGGTCGGTGGTGTGGTCGGCCATGCGAGCCTCCAGACATGTCGATCAGATCGGTTCAATCGATCTGGTTCTTCGGACCACCCGTTGAGCGAGGGGTTCGGTCGAGCTCGCTCGACCCAGCGTATTCAGGGGGTGCCACAGAGTTCCCCGAACCCGGCGCGTCCGCGGACGCGCCTGGTGGCGTTGGTTAGGGTCTTCTGGGTGGGCGGACCATCGGAGCGGGCGTTCGAGACGGCGATCTGCGACTCGTTGCTCGCGTCCGGTGGCTACGCGGTGTGCAAGGTGGGCAACGCCGCCGACCGCGACGACGACTTCTCGCCCGACCTCGCGCTCGACACAGCGGAGCTCTTCGCATTCATCGGCGCGACGCAACAGGACGAGTTCGACAAGGTGCTCCGCTCCCACTCGTCACCCGACGAAGCACAGCGCGCGTTCGCGCAGCGGCTCTCGAAAGAGCTCGACAGCCGCGGGACGGTCGACGTGCTCCGGCACGGCATCGTCTACGCCGGACACGAGAAGGCTGAGCTCCGGCTCGCCTACTTCCGGCCGGCGTCCGGCCTCAACGCCGACCTCGAGGCGAAGTACCGGGCGAACCGGCTGACGGTCACCCGGCAGCTCCCGTACGACCCGACGTCCAGCAAGACCGTCGACCTCGGGCTGTTCCTGAACGGCATTCCGGTCGCCACGGCCGAGGTGAAAAACCACCTGACCGGCCAGACCGCCGAGGATGCGAAGCAGCAGTATCGGCGTGACCGCGACCCTCGCAACACCCTGCTCCGGCGAGCGATCGTGCACTTTGCGGTCGACACCGAGCAGGTCTTCATGACCACCCGCCTGTCGGGTGACAGCACCCGCTTCCTCCCCTTCAACCGCGGTAACGGCGACCGGGCCGGCAACCCGGCGCGCGCCGGCTACCGAACCGGCTACCTGTGGGAAGAGGTCTGGTCCCGCGACGCATGGCTCGACCTGTTGGCGCGGTTCGTCCTCACCACCACCGACGAGTCAGGCCGCAAGGTCACGCTGTTTCCCCGGTACCACCAGTGGAGCGCGGTCCTCTCCCTGGTCGACCATGCGCGGTCGCACGGGTCCGGCCAGTCGTACCTCGTCCAACACTCGGCCGGGTCGGGCAAGTCGAACACGATCGCCTGGCTCGCCCACCGGCTCTCCTCGCTGCACTCGGCCTCGGACGAGAAGGTGTTCGACAAGGTCGTCGTCATCACCGACCGGCTCGTGCTCGACCGGCAGTTGCAGGAGACGATCTACCAGTTCGAGCACACCCACGGCGTCGTCGAGAAGATCGACCAGGACTCCAAGCAGCTCGCGGAAGCCCTGGCGGGTGAGCGGGCACGGATCGTCATCACCACGATCCAGAAGTTCCCGTTCGTGATGCGTCACGTCGCCGAGCTGCGGTCCCGCCGCTACGCGGTCATCATCGACGAGGCCCACTCGTCCCAGACCGGCGACTCCGCCAAGGAGATGAAGAAGGTCCTCGGCGGCGGCTCGCCCGACGACGCTGCGGCCCAGCTCGCCGCTGCCGAGGCCGCCGAGGCCTCCCTGGTCGACGAGGTACCCGACCCGGTGCAGGACCGTTTGGCGGAGGAGGTCGCCGCCCGCGGCCGGCAGGCGAACATGTCGTTCTTCGCCTTCACCGCCACCCCGAAGGGCCGCACCCTCGAGCTGTTCGGGCAGCGGGGCGACTCGGGCAAGTACGAGCCGTTCCACCTCTACTCGATGCGCCAGGCGATCGAGGAGGGCTTCATCCACGACGTCCTCGCCAACTACGTCACCTACGACACCTACTTCAAGATCGACAAGGCGATCACCGATGACCCCGAGCTCGACAAGTCCCGCGCCAGCGCGGCCATCGCCCGGTTCGTCTCGCTCCACGAGCACAACCTCGCCCAACGAGCGGACGTGATCGTCAACCACTTCCGCTCCCACGTCGCCGCCAAGGTCGGCGGCAAGGCGAAGGCGATGGTGGTCACCGCCTCGCGGCTCCACGCGCTGCGGTACAAGCGGGCGCTCGACAAGTACTGCGCCGAGCACGGCATCGGTGACGTCGGCGTGCTGTGCGCCTTCTCCGGCAAGCTCGAGGACCGGGGCCTGGACGGTGGCGTCGAGGAATGGACCGAGTCTCGTGTGAACGGTTTCCCCGAGTCGGAGACGCCACAGCGGTTCGACACGGACGACTGGCAGATCCTCGTCGTCGCCGAGAAGTACCAGACCGGGTTCGATCAACCGAAGCTCTACGCGATGTACGTCGACAAGACCCTGACCGGTCTCGCCGCCGTCCAGACCCTGTCCCGGTTGAACCGGACGCACCCGGACAAGACCGGCACCTTCGTGCTCGACTTCCGGAACTCGGTCGAGTCGATCCAGGAGTCGTTCGCACCGTGGTTCGTTCGCACCCACGCCCCACCGACCGACCCACACCTGCTGTACGACACCCACGCGGAGCTCGGCCCGTACGACGTGCTGCGGGGCGACGAGATCGAGACGATGGTCGGTCTGCTCCTGGCCGACCCGGAGAAGAACCATCAGCGCATCTCCACCGTGATGCAACCCGCAGTCGACCGGTTCCACGCCCTGACCGATGAGCAGCAGGACGAGTTCCGCGACGTGCTCACCCGCTTCACCCGCATCTACTCGTTCCTGTCGCAGGTCGTCTCCTTCAGCGACGTCAAGCTCGAGCGCGACTACCTGTTCTGTCGGCGCCTAGCGCAGCTCGTCCGGCGCGACTCGGTCTCGGGCGTCGACCTCGGCGAATCGGTCGAGCTGACCCACCTCCGCATGGAGAAGTCGTGGACGGGCAGCGCGGCGCTCGACGTCGACGACGGCGAGGTCGCCACGATCTACGGCGGCGGTGGACGCAAGCCTCTCGTGGAGGAGGTGCCGTTGTCCGAGGTGATCGAACGCATCAACGAGCGCTTCGGTACCCACATCTCCGACACCGACCGCCTCTTCGTCGATCAGGTCGCCGACGACATCGTCGACAACGAGCACGTGCAGGTGCAGGCCCTCGCCAACGACGAGCAGGCCTTCGGTGTCGGCTTCGACAAGACGTGGATCGGCGCCTTGGTCGGTCGGCTCTCGCTGAACGAGAAGCTCGGCCACGAACTCCTCGACAACGAAGAGCTGAGAGCGGCGCTCCTCGAGGAGTACCGGCCCGACATCTACAAGCGAGCCCGCGTCGCGCGTCAGCGGACGTGCCCGATCGGCGAGCTGATCCGACCCGACGGCGAGACCCGCTTCCTCGAGTACAAGTCGACCCTCCGGTGGGACGTCCAGCTCGGCAAGAAGGCGTCGTACCTCGAAGACGCCGTCGTGAAGACCCTCGCCGGCTTCGCCAACAGCGCCTACGGCGGCACCCTTCTGATCGGAGTCACCGACGACGGCGGCGTCTACGGGCTCGAGGACGACTACGCCACCTTCTCCAAGCGCGGCGAACGAGGCGACCGCGACCTGTGGGGCCAACACCTCAAGAACCTGCTCGACCGCCTTGGCAAGTCGGCCGCCGCCTTGGTCGACTGGGACTTCTTCACCATCGACGGCAACGACATCTGTCGCATCAGCATCGATCCGAGCGATCACCCGGTCTTCGAGTCGAGGACCGACGAGCAGATCTTCTGGTGGCGCACACCGGTCGGCACCGACCGCATCGACGACCCGGACCAGCGCCAACTCGTCATCGAGCGCCGGTGGCCAGGCTGAGGTACGGGTCTCCAGAACCTCCGCGCACCCCTTCGTCAGGATGGGCAGCGATCGGGTTTCACGCCCCCACGCTGCTCCAGACCCAAACCTGCTCCAGAGAGGTGCTCCTCATGCTCGTCCTCATCGCCACCGACGAACTCTCGACCGAACCCCTCGGTCCCACGCCGTCCGATCACCATTGCGCCGTCGACGGCGAGCTGGTCGCCCCCGTCGTGCTCGAATGCCCCGACGAACAGTGCGACGTCTGCAACCGGGCCTGGTTCGGGCTGGTCAGCCACGGGGCGACCACCACGGCCATGGTGGTCGACCGTCCCGGGGTGACCGAACACATCCTGCGTACGCGGCTGCACGACTGGCTCGACTGCACCGGCACGATCGATCTCGTCGTCCAAGCGGTCGAGGACGGCGAGTACGAGGTCGCGGGCGAGGTGTTCCACGACCCGGTCGCGGCCGTCGACGACCTCGTGTCGGCCCACGTCGACGAGATCCGAGAGATCTGTGCCAACTATCCGGTCGGCACCATCGTGAGCCGAATGGGTCAGCTCGTCGCGCCACGCACGATGTCTGCGGCCGCCTGACCCCTATGGCTGCATCGGCAGCTCGGTCGCCCACGTGCCGGTCGCGGCGCGGCGGGCGGTGGCGACCGCCGGGGCGGTCGGCACCAGGCCGATCTCACCGACCCCCTTGATGCCGTACGGCGATCTTGGCTGGGGCACCTCGACGATGCGGACCTCGATGTCGGGGACGTCCTTGGCCCGGAGGATGCCGAGCGACCGCAGGGTCATGTTCGTCGGGAACCCGGTCTCCGGATCGGTCGGGAAGTCCTCGCTGAGCGCGTAGCCGAGCCCCATGTGCACCGACCCTTCCACCTGGCCCTCGACCAGGAGCGGGTTGACGGCCTTGCCGACGTCGTGCACGGCGACGATCTTCTCGATCTCGCCGGTCTCGGGGTCGGCGATGGCCAACTGAGCGGCGTACGAGAAGCACGAGTGGATCGTCGGGTTCAAGACCGACGGGTCGCCGAGCTTCTGGGTCCAGTCGACCACGTACTCGCCGGTGTGGTCGACGTCAGGGGCGCAGTCGGCGTCGAGCGCGGCACGACACGCGGCCTGCACCGAGCCGGCGGTCATCAAGGTGCCGCGCGACCCGGTCGTCTGCCCGAAGCCGAGCTCGCGACTCGTGTCGACGATCACGTCGATGCGGTCGGGGTCCACGTCGAGTTCCGCAGCTGCGATCTGGAGCGCGACGGTGTGCACGCCCTGGCCCATCTCGGTCCAGCCGTGACGGACCTCGATCCGGCCGTCGCTCGAACGGAACCGCACGACGGCACCGCACACCTCGCGGAAGCCGTTGCCGAGACCGGAGTTCTTGAGCCCGAGGCCCAGCCCGATCGCCTTGCCGGCGGCAGCTGCCTCCTCGTACGTCGCCCGGATCTCGTCGAGCACGGCCTCGGCGCCACCGGCACCGTCGTCCATGATCTGGCCCGGACCCCAGACCTCGCCGGGCCGGATCACATTCCGCTTGCGCATCTCCCAGCCGGAGATGCCGACCTGTTCGGCCAGCCGGTCGATCACGCCCTCCATGGCGAACTGGGCCTGGTTGGCGCCGAATCCACGGAAGGCACCGCACACGAGGTTGTTGGTGCGCACCGCCGTCGTCTCGACGTCGATCGCGTCCCACCGGTACGGGCCACAGGCGTGGCCGGCGGCCCGCTCGAGCACCTTCATGCCCACGCTCGCGTAGGCGCCCGAGTCGCCGATCCCGCGAACCCGCAGCCCGGTCAGCCGCCCCTCGGCATCACAGCCGGCGGTGTAATCGAGCCGGATCGGGTGCCGTTTGGCGTGCATCCGGAAGCTTTCCTCCCGCGACAGGGTGCACTTGACCGGCCGACCGAGGAGGAACGCGGCGAGCGCGGTCTGCGCCTGGTTCGACATGTCCTCCTTGCCACCGAACGCGCCGCCGTTCGACACCAGCTCCACCGTCACCCGCGAACGATCGATCCCGAGTACGGCGGCGATGTCGTTGCGGTCGTCCCACACGCCCTGGCCGCCCGAGTACACGTACAGCGTCCGCTCGTCGCCCTCGCCGCTCGGTACCGCGAGCGTCGATTCGGGCTCCAAGAAGGCGTGCTCGACGCGCTGGGTCCGGAAGGTCTCGGTCACGGTGAACGCCGAACCGGCGAGCGCCTCGTCGACGTCGCCGCGCTCGTACGAGCTCACCGAGAGCACGTTCGAGTCGGTACCCCACACCGAGATCGGCGCGTCGTCCGCCAGCGCGGCGACGGCGTCGGTGTTGGGACGATGCACATCGTAGTCGACGGCGACGAGATCGACCGCGGCCCGCGCCTGCGCGCGCGTCTCGGCCACGACGATGGCGATCACGTCGCCGGCGCACGACGTGGTGCCACCGACCGGGATCATCGTCGGCCAGTCCTTGTGGATCAGACCGTGCCGCAACTCGCCCGGGATGTCGTCGGCCGTGAACACGGCCACCACGCCGTCCGCCTCGGTGGCCGCGCTCGTGTCGATCGCCTGCACGCCGGCGCGGGCGTGGTCGGTCAGCCGGAGCGCGGCGTGCAACATGCCGGGGACCCGGAGGTCGTCGATGTACCCGCGATCGCCGAGGGTGAGGGGCGCCGCCTCGTACTTGGCGCCGCCACCGCCGACCTCGTTCGACAGCGCCGGCGTGCAAGCGGTGCCCTGCGCGACCATCTCGATCGCGTCGAGGATCTTCACGTAGCCGGTGCAGCGGCAGAGGTGCGCGCCCAGGTGCGGTTTCATCCCGTCGCGAGTGAGCGAGTCGCCCTTCTTGTCGATCTGGGCCTTGGCCCGCATCACGATGCCGGGGATGCAGAAACCGCATTGCAGGCCGCCGCACGCCGCGAATGCGTTCGCGAACGCCTGGCGCTCCGATTCGTCGACACCTTCGAGGGTGACGATCGACGAGCCGTCGACCTTGTCGAGCGACTGCTGGCACGACACGACGGCCTTGCCGTCGATGAGCACGGTGCAGCACCCGCACTGGCCCGACGGTGAGCAGCCGTCCTTGGGTGACGTGACGTCGAGCTCCTCCCGCAACGCCGCGAGCAGATGTGGGTGGTTGCGCCGCACCGAGACCGGTTGGCCGTTCAGCTCGAACGAGGCGGTCGGCGCGTCGACGGAGGGGTCTTCGGTCGCAGTCACCTTGACAGTTTGTCAAAGTCGAGTCCGGATGTCAGGCGGGCGGCCCACTCGTCACACGCCGTTCACGGTCGGGGCGGGACCAGCACGCTGCTGGGGTCCCCGTTCCAGGACCGCTGGCGGTTGCTGGTGACTTCGAACAGCGAGGCCGCCAAGGGGTGCTCGGCAAACGCGATTGGCCGCTCAATCGAGTGCGAATACAGTCGTTGCATGCAGGTGAAGCCCGGTTGCACCTTCTGTGGCATCGTCGCCGGTGAGATCCCATCGACCACGATCGCCGAGACCGACCGAGCGATTGCGTTCATGGACATCAACCCGGTCACCGAGGGCCACGCGCTCGTGGTGCCTCGGGCACACGCGTCGGATCTGCTCGACATCGCACCCGACGACCTCGCCGCGTGCGCACTGTTGTCCCAAGAGATCGCATCGCGTGCCACGAACCGACTGGATGCCGACGGGGTCAACTTGTTCAACTGCAGCGGCGCCGACGCGTGGCAGACCGAGTTCCACTTCCACGTTCACGTGATCCCCCGGTTCAAGGACCAGCCCTCCAGGGACCGAACCATACGTCTGCCTTGGGATCCGACGCCCGGTGATCCCGAGGAGATCGTCCGAGTCGGGACTCGCCTCTCTTGATCCAGCGTCCGGCGTCGATCCGGCGCAGTGTCGACGTGGGAGTCGGTTGCGGCTGACCACGGCGGACGCAACCGACCGTGGGGCCACCTATCGAGGCTGGCCGCCGAAACCGATCTCGTTGCCGTCGGGGTCCCGAAAGGTGACTTTGCGGACCCCGTTGTCGTCGGTCTCGCGATTCGTCGGTTCGATTCCACGACTCACGATCTCCTCGACCAGAGCGTCGAGGTCGTCCACGAACACCGTCACCGCCGAGTGCCCTGCATGGTCCGGTCGCTCCTCGACTGCGATCGAGCGGTTCTCTGCGAGTTCCCACACCTCTTCGGTGTCGTGGGCGACGAATGAGGCTTCGCCGAGGAGCTTCACATACCAGGGCTTCGACGCCTCGAAGTCCCGCACGTGTATCTCGGCGAACATTGCAAGCGCCATGACCGGACCGTACGTCACCGCACGACCGAGTCGAGAGCGGTGATCCCCTCGTGACACGCGACACGCACGTGAGGGGATGGAGTGACTTGGGGCGATCAGCCGTCGACCACGTCGGTCGGGGCGGGGAGGGCGATGTCCGGGTCGGCGCGCAGATCGAACCGTTGCACCAGCACATGTGGTTCGCCCTGGTTCGACAGAACGTGGATCTCGTGCACGACACCGGCGCCCACGTAGAGGTACACCTCGACCGGCTCGTTCGGGTCGAGTGACATGGGGACCACGCTCGGGAGTGAGACCTCGCCCGGCTCGAGGCGGAGGTGCGCCTCGAGCGCGATCGTGCCGTCGCGCATCACGACGTAGCGGTAGAAGGCGAGCACCTCGGCGTCCTCGATCGACGAACGTGGCAGGACGCCGCTGATCAGTCGTTCGTCGACCGGTGGCTTTCGACCACCTTGTCCGGTGCTCGTCAGTCGCGTCCAGGTGCCCTCGATGTCGTCGGTCAGGAACGTGGCGGCAGAGGCGGCGTCGTCGACCTGCACGGTCATCGTCGGCGAGGAGTCGATGGTCTGCGTCATCAGGCGCCGGTCGTTCGCGTCGTCGCGCTGGGCGCTGAACCGGGCGGCGTTGTCCGCCCACAGCACGTCGACCGACGCCCCGGCGGGTGGATCGCCGTACAGCTGATCGAGCGCGGCGGCGATCGAGTACCGGCCGGTGCTGTTGGCCGGCACCGGCTCGACGGTCTCGTAGTTCGGTCGGAGTGACTCGGCGGTGGCGCCGGTCGGCAGGACCCCCGACTCCCCACCGTCGACGGCGTTTGCGACGTCACCCTCGTCCGGGAGCTCGATCGTGACGTCGAAGGGCCGCGGTGTGTGGATCAGGACGGCCGGCGACCCGCCGAAGCCGATGGTTCCCTGGGTGCGTACCACCTGACCGTCTTGATCGGCGTAGACGTCGAACGTCCCCGCGCCGGTGCCGTCGGGGTCGCCCCACGGTCCGAGCGCCGGTTCCGGCATCGTGTACGTCGTCCGCCGACTCGGCACCTCGAGCACGCTGTACGTGATCGCTTCGGCGTTCGTGGACATCACCTGGTCGACGTTGTCCGCCCGAACCGGACCGAGCGCGAGGGACGCGAAGTACTCGGTCGGATCGACGTCGGGCGGGAAATAGCGAGTACCCGGTGTACGCGTCCACAGTGGCACGCCGGATCGTGGGCGATCGATCGCCTCGTAGACGTCGCCGGTCGTGACGTCGAAGATCGTCCGTGACGTCCCGACCGGGAGTTCGAAACGCAGCTCGAACCGTTGGTTCACCGCATCCCACCTGATCGTGCTCTCCGTCGGACCGTCGTTGAGCGCGCTGTCGGAGACGATGTCGGCCACGAGCGACCGCTCGAGGGTCGGGAATTCGACGGTGGCGTCGGGCCACGGCGTCTCGAACGGCTCCGGCGGCGGATACGTCGGCACGCTGATCAGACGCGGCTCGGGCACGAGTTGCTCGAGCCCGCGGATCGTCGTCGGTGGGACGGTGTCGACCGGCGGCAGGGTGGGCGGCGCCGTGATCTCGGCCGCCAGCTCCTCGACCGGGACGGTGGTCGTCGACGGTTCGTCGTCGCCGCCGCTCCAGAAGATGACACCGGCGGCGATCAGGCCGATCACCACACCGGCGACCGAGGCCGCGCCGGCGACGACGCGCCAGTTGGGCTCACCGCCGTCCGACGACTCGTCGGTGCCCAGGCCACCGGGGCCGCCCGGACCACCCGGTCCGGCGGATGCACCGGGCCCGTCGAGTTCGATCTCGACCTGTGCAGACGGCCGTCGGGCTCGCGCTCCGTCGTCGGAGGGGCGAGCCCAGGAGTCGGTCACCCGCTCGGGCCCCGCATCGTCGTCAGCCGGGTGTACACCTCGGGCCGACGGTAGTAGTCCATGTCGAACAACGTGCCGGTGTACTGCTTGCACCAGTCGAGCCGCAGATCTGCCCGGATGACCTCGTCGCCCTCGGTGGTCGCCTCGGCGAGGATCTCCCCGGACGGAGCAACGATGATCGACTCGCACAGCGACGCGACGCCCTCCTCGGTGCCGCCCTTCGCGACCCCGACCACGAACGTGCCGTTCTGGTAGGCGCCCGACTGCATCACGAGCTTGTTGTGGAAACCCTGCAGCCGGTCCTGGCTCGGGTCGGGTACGTAGTGGATCGGCGTGTTGTAGCCGCACAGGATCAGCTCGACCCCCTGCAGACCCATCTCACGGTAGGTCTCGGGCCAGCGGCGGTCGTTGCAGATCATCATCCCGACCCGGGCGTCGAACGCGTCCCACACCCCGAAGCCGTCGGGTGACGGCTCGAAGAAGTAGCGCTCCGCGTGCTGGAACGGTCGCTTCGGGTCGAATTCCTCGTGGCCGGGGATGTGGACCTTCTTGAACGTTGCCACGATCGACCCCTCACGATCGACGAGGGTTTGCACGTTCCACCGGTGCACCGTGCCGTCGTCGCCGGTCTCGAGCAGGGCGTAGCCGAGCGAGAAGCCGATCCCGCGGCGACGGGCCTCGTCGAACAGCGGCTGGGTCGCGGCGTTCGGCATCTCGGTCTCGTAGAAGTGATCGAAGTCGCTGATCTTGCCCGTGTGCCAGCGCGGGAAGAACGTGGTCAGGGCGAGTTCGGGGAACACGATCAGGTCGCAACCGTCGTCGGCGGCCTCGGTGAGCAGCGCGATCAGTCGCTCGACCACCTGCTCGCGGGCGTCGGCGCGTTGGATCGGACCCAACTGACCTCCGGCGACGCGCAGCACTCGTTCCATCGCCGACAGTCTGCCGCGCCCCGCGGCCGCGCGTCGCATCTCCGCTGCCAGACTCGTGTCGGTGTGGCAACGGCAGGTGGGATCCTTGGTCGCGGTGATGTGTCTCGTCGGCGCCGCCTGTTCGGGTGACGACACCGTGACATCGGCATCGGCCGCCACGTCGACCACCACGACGCCCGCCGCGACCACGTCCACCACGACCACCACCTCGACCGTCCCGCCGACGACCAGCACGTCCTCGACGAGCACGAGTACGACGAGTACCAGCACCACGACCTCCACCACGACGACCACCACGACGCTGCCGCCGACGACGACCAGCACCACGACGACCAGCACCACGACGACCACACCGCCGCCGCCACCACCGCCAGCGTTGCCTGCGCCGCCGCCTCCGCCGGCACGGACCGGGTCGATCTGGGACGTGCGTCCGCCGTCGGACATCCCGGCGCCACCGCTTCCCGCTGACTGGGAGACGCAGGTGATCGGCGCGTCCGTGCACGGGCGCGACATCGTCGCCCTGCATCGACCGGTCGAGAGCAGCCGGGTCCGGGTGGTCGTGATCGGTGGCATCCACGGCAACGAGCCGGTCTCCCCACCGATCGTCCGGTCCCTCGTCGACGTCCCCATGCCCGCGGACGTCGAGGTGTGGCTGCTGCCCGAGATGAATCCCGACGGCATCGCCGCCGGGACTCGTGCCAATGCCAACGGACGCGACCTGAACCGCAACTTCGGATGGGGATGGCTGCCGTATGACGGCGGACCCGCGCCGTTCTCCGAACCCGAGACGACCGCCGCCGCCGATCTGGTGTTGCGAGCCCAACCCCACGTCGTCGTCTGGGTGCACCAACCGTTGAGCTACGTCAGCTCGATCGGCTCCACCCCTGACGCACTCGAAGAGGCGTGGTCGCGCGGCTCGGGGATCCCGGTGCGCCGCGACGTCACCCAGCACGGTGGTGGCGAGAGCTGGACGAACTTCACCGCCGGGTTCCCGTCGATGCTGATCGAGGCCAACGGATGGGAGGCGACGCCGCAGATGGTCGCCGCGCACCGGAACGGCTTCGCCGAACTGATCGCCCTGTTCGGCTGACCCTCGCCACCACCGGTTCTCGGTGCGTCTGGTTGCGGATTGCCGGACCGGAGCCGCCGAGATCGTGGGATGGGGCGGGCGCGGCCGGGGCGCGGGTTCTCGGTGCGTCTGGTTGCGGAGAGCGCGCTTGGAGCCGCCGAGATCGTGGGATGGGTGGGCGCGCCCGGGCGCGGGTTCTCGGTGCGCCTGGTTGCGGAGAGCGCGCTTGGAGCCGCCGAGATCGTGGGATGGGTGGGCGCGCCCGGTCGCGGGTTCTCGGTTCGCCTGGTTGCGGAATGCACGCCCGGATCCGCCGAGATCGCTCGGGGCGCGGCCGGGGCGCGGGTTCTCGGTGCGCCTGGTTGCGGAATGCACGCCTGGATCCGCCGAGATCGTGGGGCGCGGCCGGGGCGCGGGTTCTCGGTGCGCCTGGTG
>NZZV01000105.1 GCA_002698945.1 Acidimicrobiaceae bacterium | reverse complement strand
GGGCTGCTGTTCTCGGCGCTGACCAACACCTGCGCAATGGGCATGCTCCTCGCCAAACTCCCCTACAACCGCGGACCCGAGTGCGTCGTCGACGACGTCCTCGCCCAGATGCAGGCGCCGGTCGAGAACTGACCGGACCTGTGGCCCTGTCCACCCCACCTGTCACATCCACAGAATGAGTCCAGTGCACGAAAGGAAGTGAGGACTCGATGTTGTTCAACCAGTACTACTTGGAATGCCTCTCCCACGCGTCGTACCTGATCGGCGACGAAACGAGCGGTCGCGCCGTCGTGGTCGACCCCCAACGCGACGTCGCCGAATACCTCGCCGGCGCCGAAGCAGCCGGGATGACGATCGAGCTCGTCATCGAGACCCACTTCCACGCCGACTTCCTGTCGGGACACCTCGAACTGGCCAAGGCCACCGGCGCCAAGATCGTCTTCTCGTCCGTCGCCGAGACCGAGTTCGACTCGATGGGCGTCGCCGACGACGAGCGCTACCTCCTCGGCGATCTGGACGATGATCCGGTCACACTCCGGTTCCTGCACACCCCCGGCCACACGCCCGAGTCGTTGAGCATCGTCGTGTACGAACACGCCAGCGACATCGAAGCGGGCCGAGCGCCGCACGGGGTGCTGACCGGCGACACATTGTTCATCGGCGACGTCGGACGACCCGACCTGCTCGCCTCGATCGGCTTCACCCGTGAGCAACTGGCCGACATGCTGTACGACAGCCTCCACGACAAGCTAATGCCGCTCCCCGACACGACGAAGGTGTTCCCCGCCCACGGCGCCGGGTCGGCCTGCGGCAAGAACCTGTCCACCGAGCTGGTGTCCACCATCGGCGAGCAGAAGCAGACCAACTACGCCCTGCGCGCCCCGGACAAGACGACGTTCATGGCACTGGTGACCGAGGGCCAACCCCCGGCTCCGAGCTACTTCGTGTACGACGCGATCCTCAATCGCAAAGACCGTGAACTGCTCGACGAGACCGAGATGCCGACGGCGATGTCGTGGGACGAGGTGCGCGCCGCCCTCGCCGACGGGGCGATGCTCGTCGACGGACGCACCCCCGAGGAGTTCGCGCAGGGTCACTTCCGCCAGGCCGTCAACGTCGGGCTCGAAGGCCGCTACGCCGAGTTCGCCGGATCGGTCATCCCCTCCGACGTCGACATCGTGCTGTTCGCGGAACCCGGGACGGTACTCGAGAGCAAGAACCGTCTCGCCCGCATCGGCTTCGATCGCGTGATCGGCGTCGTCGACCGACCGTACGAGACGATGATCGATCACCCCGACGAGGTGCAGATCGCGTCACGTCTCACCGCCCAGGCGTTCGTCGAGCGCCTCCGGGACGTCGCCGACCTCCAACTGGTCGACGTTCGCAACCCCGGTGAACTCGATGCGGGCGCGGTGGCCGGATCGATCAACATCCCGGTCGGCCAGCTGCCCGGTCGGGTCGACGAGCTCGACGTCGCCAAGCCGACGGTCGTCTACTGCGCCGGCGGCTACCGGTCGTCGGTCGCGGCGAGCGTGCTCCGTGAGCGTGGCTTCGTCGACGTCAGCGACATCATCGGTGGCTACGGCGCCTACGCCGACGCAGTTCAGACGGCCTGACGACACGAACCACTCCCCCACGAACCGAGAACGCCATGACCAACCAACACCAGATCGTCATCGTCGGCGGCGGCACAGCGGGGATCACCGTCGCGGCCCGTCTCGCCCGGAAGGGGTACACCGACGTCGCGGTCATCGAGCCGTCCGACCGGCACTACTACCAACCGCTGTGGACGCTGGTCGGCGCCGGAGAGGCCAAGGCGAGCGACACCGAGCGGCCCCAGGAGTCGGTGATGCCGAAGCAGGCCACGTGGATCCGGAAGGCAGCGGCGACCTTCGATCCCGAGAACAACTCGGTCACGTGTTCCGACGGTTCGACCTACGAGTACGAGGCATTGGTCGTCTGCCCCGGCATCCAGCTCGACTTCGATCGCATCGAGGGCGCCGAGCAGACGATCGGACGCAACGGCGTCTCCTCGAACTATCGCTTCGACCTGGCGCCGAAGATGTGGGACATGATCCGTTCGACGACGTCGGGCACCGCCGTGTTCACGATGCCCTCCGGACCGATCAAGTGCGCGGGTGCACCCCAGAAGATCGCCTATCTCGCCGCCGATTACTGGCGTCGTGAAGGCGTCCTCGGCGACATCGACGTCCACCTCGTCGTGCCGACACCTCGCATCTTCGGCATCCCCGAGATCGCCGACAATCTCGATCGGGTGATCGCCGACTACGGCATCACCCTGCACACCCAGTCCGAGGTCGTCGCGATCGACGCCGAGTCGAAGCAGGTGGCGATTCGCGACCTCGAGCTGCACCACGAGGGTGGCACCTCGCCGAGCGCCCCCTGCGAGGCGCTACCGGCCTCACGTGTCGCCCGCGACGGAGACCTCGTCCTCCGCTACGACGTGATGCACGTCGTGCCGCCGCAATCGGCGCCGGACTGGATCAAGGCGAGCCCGCTTTCGACCGGCGACACCAACGGCTACGTCGACATCGACAAGCACACACTGCAACACACGAGGTACCCCAACGTGTTCGCACTCGGCGACGCCGGCTCGTCACCGAACTCGAAGACCGGGGCCGCGGTCCGCAAGCAAGCGCCCGTCGTCGTCGAGAATCTCGACGCCTACCTGAAGAACCAGCAACTCGTCGGCGAGTACCACGGGTACGCGTCGTGTCCGCTCGTCGTGTCGAACAAGGCGATGCTGATGGCGGAGTTCGACTACTCGATGCAGATGACCCCCTCGTTCCCGACGTGGCTGTTCGACCCCGCGAAGCCACACCGCTCGTACTGGTACCTGAAGAAGTACGGTCTCCCGGCGCTGTACTGGCACGGGATGCTCAAGGGACGCGCCTGACGGTCACCGGCGATCCGTCCTGACACAGCGCGCCTCCGAGCTGGGCGCGAGGGTAGGGTCGTGCCCACTGTGAGTGAATTCGCCGAACACGCACAACCGCTCGAGCGTCAGGGTGATCAACCGCTCTGGGCGCAGCTCGAACTCGAGCTCCGCCGACGGATGGAACTCGGCCACTTCACCGAGCGGTTCCCGACCGATCGCGAGCTGATGGAGGTCTACGAGGTCAGCCGACACACGGCTCGGCATGCCGTCTCCCAGCTCGGCGCCGACGGCATCGTGCGTCGCGCCAGGGGGATCGGCACCTCGGTCGACCACCGGACGTTCGAGCGATCTCTCGGCGCCCTCTACAGCCTGTTCCAGGTCGTCGAGGAATCGGGTGTGTCACAGCACAGCACGGTGCGCAGCCTCGAGCGGGTCGCCGAGCCGGCGGCCGCCGAGCGGCTCGGGCTCGCTCCCGACACCGAGCTGGTGTCGATCGACCGCATCCGGTACGCCGGCGACGACCCGCTCGCGATCGACCGGATCTGGCTCCCGGCCGACATCGCCGAGCCGCTGCTCGACGTCGACTTCACCCACACCTCGCTCTACAACGAGCTCGAGCGGGTGATGGGGCGACGGCCGGGCGAGGGATGGGAACGCATCCGTCCCAAGATCCCGACCGCCGAGGAGCGGGAGGTGCTCAGTCTCGACGCCGACGAGGCCGTGTTCTCGATCGAGCGCCTCGGTGTGTGCAAGGGAGAGCCGATCGAGTGGCGGCACACCCTCATCCGGGGTGATCGATTCTCGTTCGTCGCCGACTGGACCGCCGGTCAACGCAGCGAACTCCGCCTCCGGATGACCAACTGACCACGACCGGCTGCCCGGCGACGAGGTGACCGACGACCAGCAGACCTGACGGCTCCGGCACGACGCGTCGGCGACCGTCGATCTAGGGTCGCGGCCATGTCGAACTCGCGCTCCGTCGTCATCGTCGATGCCCTCCGCACGCCCATCGGTCGTCGCGGTGGAGGCCTCTCGACACTCCACCCCGCCGAAGTGCTCGCCAAGGTGCAGCAGGGCCTCATCGACCGTTCCGGGATCGACCCGGCCGCGATCGAACAGGTCGTCGGCGGGTGCGTGAGCCAGGTCGGCGAACAGAGCTTCAACGTCACCCGAACCGCGTGGCTGTCGGCCGGGCTCCCGCTGGAGACGGCGGCGACGACAGTCGACACCCAGTGCGGCTCGAGCCAGCAGGCCACCAACCTCGCGACGTCGCTCGTCGCCTCCGGCACCGTCGACGTGGCGATGGCGTGCGGCGTCGAGATCATGAGCCGGATCCCGATCGGCTCGAACTCGTCGAAGCAGCTCGGACTCGGCGTGCCGATCCCGCGCACCTACTTCGACCAGTACGAGATGACGTCGCAGTTCGAGGGCGCCGAACGCATCGCCGACAAGTGGGGCATCTCACGCGACGACACCGACCGGTTCGGGCTCGCGTCGCAGGAGCGAGCCGCCCGTGCCTGGGCCGAGGGCCGCTTCGACGGCCAGTTCATCGAGGTCGAGGCCCCCGACCGTGGTGACGACGGCGAACTGCTCGAGACGACGCACACCGTCGCCCGCGACGAAGGGTTGCGCGAGACCTCACTCGAGAAGCTGGCGACGCTCAAGCCGGTCGCCCGCGAAGACGGTGTTCACACCGCCGGCAACTCGTCGCAGATTTCCGACGGTGCGGCGGGGCTGCTCGTGATGACCGAGGAGAAGGCGGCCGAACTCGGATTGACGCCGCGGGCCCGTGTCGTCGACGCGTGCCTCGTCGGGGTCGATCCGGTCCTCATGCTGACCGGGCCGATCGATGCCACCCAGAAGCTGCTGGACCGCACGGGCCTGTCGATCGACGACATCGACATCTTCGAGATCAACGAAGCGTTCGCGTCGGTGGTGCTGGCATGGGCGAAGGAGGTCGGCGCCGACCTCGACAAGACCAACCCGAACGGCGGCGCCATCGCGCTCGGCCATCCGCTCGGTGGCACCGGTGCGTTCCTGATGACCAAGGCGCTCAACGAGCTCGAACGCACCAACGGCCGCTACGGCCTCATCTCGATGTGCTGCGGTGGCGGTCTCGGCACCGGCACGATCATCGAACGCATCTGACGGCTCGCGTGATGGGCACCCGAAGCGTTGCGTGAGTTCGCAACGCTTCAACAGCACCGCGCGGACCTACAAGCCCTCGACGTGACAGCCGACGAGCGTTCGAAAGCGCCCGAGAGCGCTCGACCGCATCGAGCAGCTCGGCGAGAGAAGCAGCATCGCATCGCACCCGACTCTGCGCGTCGACGGCAACCCAGCGACCCGCCCAGGGAGCGAGCTCAAGCGTGCGTGCCGTGTCGTCAGCGTGCCTCGTGGGTGCGTCACCGATCAGTGCCAGGATCGAGCGCACCGACGATCGTGTGCGGATCTGAGCCGATTCAGGTGTGTTCAAGTGCGTGTCGGATCGCTCTGGCCATGACGGCTATGCGTGACCCCCGCCGTCACCCCTCGGCAGCCTGCCAGGTCGGCGCCCACTCAGCTGTGGGCGAGACGGTCGCTGACGAGCCGGTTCAAGCTGACGCCCTGCTCGGCTGCTGCGAGCGCGAGTTCGCGGTGCAGTGACTCGGGGACGCGGACGTTGAACCTGCCGGAGTAGCGCCGATCGGCGATCGGTTCGGGGATCGGTTCACCGTTCGCTGCCAAGTCGGCGAGGACGTCGTCGACGAGGGCGACCAAGCCGCTCAGCGCCTCGCCTTGGTCGGCGTCCAGCCACGACAGCAAGGGGAACTCGACGACGGTCGCGACGTACTCGTCGTCTTCGCCGGACCACGAGACCCGGTAGGTGTAGTGCTTGGTGTCGGTCACGTCTGCTCCTCGTTCAGCTTGTCGATCGCCTTGAGCACTTGGCGCACCTGGTACGGCTTGGCCTTGCCACCCTTGGACTTCTGGATGTTGACCCGAGGGTCGCCCGGCCACGGCGTCCACTGCGTGCGACGTGCCGCTCCGGCGGGGTTCGCCGAAGAAGTGAACGCACACCGAGCGCAGGTCGCTGTACGAGGTGTTCTGCGGTGCGTTGCGCATCGCGGCCACGCTCTTCTCGATCCTGGCCACACCCAGAACGGTACCAATAGTGATACCAGCACGCAACTGCTGGAACGGCCAGACGGGTGCGGCTGAACGAGACGCCAGGCGCCCCAGACCCGGAATCGGCTACGCCGCGGCATGTGGTGTGCCACGGGACGTTCGGCGTAGATGCCGTCCGACAGTTCAGTTCTTGTTGTGGCCCAGCGAACGAGCGTGAAGGACGTCCTTCCAGTACGACTCGCGCTCCAAGACGTGAGTGTCGTCGGTACGCATCGACCAGAACTCGAGCAAGGCGAACTTCATGTTGGCGCGGAAGTAGTCCGCGCCCTTCTCGTCCAGGAGGTCCTGGAGACCGACGTTGTTCCCGTGAAGGGTCTGCGCGTACGTACTCCAGCGCTGCCAGATGCCGGTGTCACCGTATGCCGAGCCGACGTACCGGGCACCGGTCATCTGGTCGTGGATCACGTAGACGCCTTTCATGTGCTCGAGCGCAATCCGCCAGTCCGGTCGCTGCTGGCTCACGATGACCGTGAGATCGGCGAGCGTGTGATTGATGCGGTCGTGGCCCGGGAAAGGGTCACCGACGAATGCCTCCTCGAGGATCGACGACACGGTCATCTGATCGAGGCACGACTCCAGATTTCTGCGCCTCTGCCGACCGGCCAGCGGCAATCTGACGTAGAGACGGCGGACGAACGAACCCATCAGGTCGTCGCGAGGGACGACGTCGTACGAACGGGCGTGGGGCTGTGGACGCCTTCCGACGACCTCCCAGATCCCGCCGAACAGCCACAGCGTCACGTCATGGCGATCTTGCGCAAGCGAGAAGATGAACTGTCGGTTGAAATCGTTCTTGCCAGCCCGCCACGAGTTCCACCCCTGCCACTCGTCAGGGTCGTTGGCCAAGACGTCGATGGGGTAGCTCTCTCCGTTGAAGACTGCGCAATGCAGCTTGCACGACGCCGGGTCGAAGTCCACGGGAAGAAGCGCTTCAAGAGAAATCTGCTGCATGACCTGATCGTACGTAGTGGGTCGAAGCCAGCGTCTTCGAAGCGCTCGTCAGCGCAGCAGTCGCCGCGAAAGACCGGATGGGGACTGTTCTCGCTTGCTATCCGTCCGGCCTCGCACACCAACTGGTTCGCAAGTGCCCCTTGCCGGCAGTCGGTGGCGACCTTCAACGATCAGCAGTCCGAGCGATATGGGACCGCCGCGCCGAGCACTTGCGCGCCGATCACGGCCGGGTTCCTCCTGTACGGGAGGGACAATCTGAGCGCAGGTCACGGCGAGACCTTCAGTCAGAGGGTTGGTGGCAGTGGCGGAGCATGTTGACCTGACTCGCTGACGCGTCCGCGGGCGCGTCATCTGAGCGAGGAGCGGACGCGACGATAACGCCCTTGTTGTCGGTCTTCCCCGGCCGCCGATGCCCTCCGAGCCGCTGAGTAGGCTGGTGCGTCCGTGTGTGTGGGTGGTACGCACCAGCCTACTCAGCGGGTGTGTCAGGGTTTCCGACGAGAGCACGAGCGCGCCCGCGGACGCGTCGGGTCGGCCACCACGGACCCAGGCACGTCATCGCTGCGGACTCAGGGCGTTCCGGCCCACTCATGGTCGTTGACGTCGAACACAGTCAGCATCAGCTCATACTCCGACTCGTCGTGCGTCTGTTGTCGATAGCTCGCTCCTCAAGGACAACGGCACTCAGCGAGCTCGGCGAACGGCCAACGCTCCGGCCTCGTCTCGATGTGTTGCGGTGGCGGTGCCTGCGCCGGCTCTATCGCCGAGCGACTCTGACCCGGACCGCTCCGGCCACGTACCGGGGTTGAATGCGTGGGTGCGCCGCGCCACCGCTCTCGCGTTCACCGTCACCGTGACCGTCATCGGCGCCGGATGCGCCGGCGGTGAGGATCCCGCAGTAACTGCGTCCGCGGCCGACGCGGTGGCGGCGAACGCCATCGTCGAGCGGGTCGTCGACGGCGACACGATCGACGTCGTGATCGATGGGACCGAAGAACGGGTCCGGTTGACCGGGATCGACACGCCCGAGATCGCGCACGAGGCGAGCGGCGACCGTCCCGCCAAGGAGGCGGAGTGCTTCGCGGACGAAGCGCACGCCTACGCACGCTCGTTGATCGACACCGGTGATTCGGTCCGCCTGGAGCGCGACGTCGTGGGGCGCGACGACTACGGCCGACTCCTCGCCTACGTCTACCGCTCCGCGGACGGTGTGTTCGTCAACTACGAACTGGTTCGGCAGGGTTACGCCACCCCGCTGTCGATCGAGCCGAACACGACCTATGCCGACCTGATGGTCGAGGCGGCGACGGCGGCCGAACGCTCCGACCTCGGTCTCTGGCAGGCGTGCCGCTGAGACGTGCCGCAGCGCGCCAACCGCAGAGTCGATGTCGGCGCGGGTAGCGTCTCTGCACGTGAGCGAGCTCGCCGAACGCCTGGGTCATCCGTCCGACGCCAAGCTCGTCATCGTCTCGTGCGACGACCTCGGCTCGTGCCACGCCGCCAACGTCGGGGTCTATCGCGCCATCCGCGACGGTGCGGCGACGTGCGCGTCGATCATGGTGCCGGCGCCCTGGGCACGCCACGCCGCCGCCGAGTATCGCGACGGTGACGACATCGGCGTCCACCTCACCCTCAACGCCGAGCACGAGCTCTACCGGTGGGGGCCGGTGACACAAGCG
Source organism: Acidimicrobiaceae bacterium (assembly GCA_002698945.1). Classification (GTDB taxonomy): domain Bacteria; phylum Actinomycetota; class Acidimicrobiia; order Acidimicrobiales; family Ilumatobacteraceae; genus Ilumatobacter. The sequence goes on along the minus strand of NZZV01000105.1, from coordinate 18,932 downwards.
CCCAGCCTGCTGTCGGGTGAAAGCGGGTTCCCTCGTGATCTCGACGACCTGTGGGAGCACGCCGACGCCGACGAGGTGTACCGCGAGCTGAAGGCGCAGATCTCACGGGCCCAGGCGTGGGGCATCGACGTCACCCACCTCGCTCCCCACCTGACGGCGATCACACTGCGACCCGAGTTCTTCGGGATCTACGTAGATCTCGCCGTCGAGTTCGCCTTGCCGATCCGGCTCCCGTCGACCGTGTCCGCCGAGCAGGCAGGATTCCCGTTCCGGAAGCTGGCCGCGGACGAAGGCGTCGTGTTTCCCGACCATTTCGACCACGACTGGCGGGCCGGTTCGCGCGAGCGCGTCGGTCGGGCGCTGACCGACCTGCAACCGGGCGTCACCGAGATCCACATCCAGCCGGCGATCGACACGCCCGAGGTCCGGGCACTCACGACGCACGCCGACGAGTGGATCGACGATCTGGCCTACGCACTGGACGGATCGCTGCAGTCGGCACTCGACGAGTCCGGCGCGACGCTGATCGGTTACCGCGAACTCAGATCGGCCATGCGAGCCGGCTGATCGGCGACCGCCAACGACAAAGGCTCTGACGCGTCAGAGTTCTGACGCGAGCCGGGTGAAGGCGGCGGTCGCCTCGCCCGTGTGCAGCGCAGCGAGCACCTCGCCGGAGTGGCCGCTCGCTTTGACGTTGCCTCGCATGAACTCCACCGTGGCGTCGAAACCGTCGGCGGTGACCGTCGCGACCGGTGCGCTGAACACGATCGAGGCGTCGTCGGGGCCTTCGACCCGCTCGTCCTTCTTGGCGACGACCAACCGGTATTGCACGCTCACGACGTCACCTCGGCCGGCACACCCTCGAAGAGGTCATGTTCGTACTCCCCACCGTCGGCGTACGGGTCGGGGACGTCGCCGACGAGCGACCGGGCGAGGATCCAATCCTCCCACGGATACACGTCGCGCAACTGCTCGTCCGTGAGACCGAACCAGAACGCTGCCGACGGGTCGACCTGGGTGGCGTGCGCCTTGAGTGCCCCCGTGCGAGCCCAGAAGTAGTCACCGACGTCGATGCGCGTCGTCACGCGGTGATCGGTGTCGGGCCGTTCGAACCACGCTTCGTCGAACGGCGACTCGCCCTGGTGGCGCAGCAGGCCCTCGTGCATCGCGACCAGACGTCGGCGGCTCCACGTCGAGTAGTAGAGCTTGAGGGGTTGGAACGGCTCGCCGGCGTCGGGGTACCAGTCCGGGTCGCCGGCACGATCGAAGGCGAGGACCGAGATGTCGTGGACCCGCAGGTGGTCGGGATGCGGATAGCCCTGCTGATCGTCGGAATACGTGATGACGACCTGGGGGCGCGTGCGGCGGATGTGTGCGACCAGACGGCCGGTCGCCTCGTCGAGGTCGGCACGGTGGAAACAATCCGGGTGCTCGTTCGGCGGCGTGTCGGCCATGCCCGAATCGCGGTAGCCGAGCATGATGACCTCGTCGAACCCGATGACCTTGGCGCTGGCCTCGAGTTCGGCGGGTCGCATCGACACGACCAGCTCGCGCTCCTCCTCGGGGGTCATCCCGTGGAACGGCTGGCCGGGCTCGCGCAACGACGGGTTCTGGAGGTCACCCTCTTCCCCACCCGTGCAACACACCAGGATGGTTCGGACGCCGACGTCGTGGTACTTCGCAAGGGTCGGTGCACCCTTCGACGCCTCGTCGTCGGGGTGGGCGTGCACGGTCATGATCGTCCGGTCGGCAGCCATCGCCTGCACGCTACCCCGACCGTGGGTCGTCACTACGCTCGTCGCGATGCATCGCCTCGTGTCTGGTCGCCCGGTGAAGTGCCCGTCCCAGGCGTCGACGACGCGCCCTGACATCGGCGCGGTGACTCGCCATGCCAGTCGCCCGGCGAGGATCGCCGCGACCCTGGTGACGACGCTGATCGTCGCCGCCTGCAGCGCCGGCGACGGTCGCACGCTGCCGCCGGCTCGCGATCCGCTTCCGACGCCGTCGACCTCGACGTCGACGAGCGTCGCAACCTCGTTGCCCGGACCTGCGTTGCGTCTCGACGCGTCCTGGGCGACGGACGGACGCCTCCCGAGCCGCTACGGCTGTCCGACCGAGGTCGCCACCCCTGCTCTGAGCTGGACCGGCGTGCCCGAGAGCACCGTGGAGTTGGCGGTCGTGTTCTCGACCGGTGGCATCGTCGACCACGTGCTCGTCGGCATCGAACCGACCGCGTCGGGGCTCACCGAGGACTCGCTGCCGTCCGGAGCGTTCTGGTGGCCGCCCAGCGAGGTCGACGCCGTGTGGCCCGGGCTCTGTGCCGCCGATGGGAACATCGACGGCTCCGTCGACCACCAGTTCACGGTCTACGCGCTCAACCAGCAGCTCGAAGCTGCCGATGACACTGCTGTCACCGACCTCGTCGGGCTGCTCGCCCTCACGGCGGTCGGCCAGGCAACGGTGACCGGACGACTCGACGTTCCCGCCACGACATGACCACCTCGACACGACCGACCCGACACGACCACGCCGACCAGACGAGCGCCGGCCGGTTCAACGCGACATGAAAAACGACACGACGGGCGACGCGACGGACGACTCGACGGTGGCCATGGTGCCAGGGTCGGGCGATCCGACGCGAGCCTTGGCGACCGTGGTCGACGCCGCCGAGCTGGCGGTCGTGGTGCTGGGCATCGACGGCAGCGTCCTGCACGCGAACCCGCTCGGTGCACGCCTGTTCCAGATCTCGGCCGGAGCGCCGGGCGTGCGCTCCGATGCGATCGCCGTCGTGCTCGATCAGGTACCCAAACAGCTGACCGGCGGACCCGAGGGCGGTACGTGGATGGGGGAAGTGTCCCTCGGATCGACGTTGGAGCGGCCCTCGATCCATGCCGTGACCGTGCACGCCCACCACGACGCCGCTCACACGGCCGGCGGCTACCTCGCGATCCTGGCCGACGACGTCACCGACGAACGCGAACGGGTCGCCCGGCTCGTCCATCAGCTCGAACACGACCCGACCACCGGCCTCCTCAATCGGACGGCCGCCATCGCCCGGATCGGTGACGCCCTCGACGGCGAACCCGACGGCACGACGGCCGTGCTGTTGATCGACGTCGATCGACTCGCCGACGTCAACGATGCACTCGGACACGACACCGGTGACCGCCTGCTCGCCTCCACCGCCCGACGACTGAGTACCGCCGTCCGCCCCGACGACCTCGTCGCTCGGATCGGCGGCGACGAGTTCGTCGTCTTCTGTCGAGGGCTGGACGATCCGCCGGCGGCGATGGAGTTGGCAGATCGGATCCGCCGTTCGCTGACCGGCCGGCTCACGATCCAACAACTCGAACTCGACGTCTCCGTCAGTATCGGCGTCGCGATCGCCGGCGAAGCCGACGGATCCGACGAGCCCGGCGACGCCCGACACACGACCGAACCGGGCACGCTCCAGCAGACGTCCCAGCGGCACGACGGCGACAGTCGTGGTCGGCGCCTGGCACTCGAACTCATCTCGCGTGCCGACACGGCCGTGCACGCCGCCAAGCACGGCGGCCGTGGGCGAACCGCACAGTTCTCCGAGCGTCTCGGCAGTCAGGCCCGCGTCCGGACCGAGCTGTCGTCCGCGCTGTCGCGCGCCTTGCGCGATGCTCAGCTCGAGGTCGAGTACCAGCCGATCTTCTCCGCCGTCTCCGAGATGGCGGAGGCTGCGGAGGCGCTCCTGCGATGGAACCACCCCACTCGGGGCCGGGTCGAGGCCGGCGAGTTCATCCCGATCGCCGAGGAGACGGGGATCATCGTTCCGATCGGCGACTGGGTCCTGCAACAGGCGTGTGCGACGACGCGTCGATGGATCGACTCCGGCGTCGTCGGCGCCCGCTTCTCGGTGCACGTCAACGTCAGCCGGCTCCAGTTGGCCGGACCGGCGTTCGTCAACCGCGTGGTCGATCTGCTCCGGGAACATCGTCTCCGACCGCGCCAGATCGTGTTGGAGGTGCGCGAGGCCAGCCTCGTCGACGACGACTCCGACGAGGTCGTCCGGTCCGTCCGAGCGTTGCGGCGCGTCGGGGTCCGGGTCGCGATCGACAACTTCGGAACGGGGTCGCACGCCCTGTCGCTGATGACCGACATCGGCGCCGACGTGCTCAAGCTCGACGGCACGCTCGCGCTCCCCAACGGCGCCTCGGAGACCGACACCCGCGTCGTACGCGCCCTGGTGCTGCTCGCCCACGCGCTCAACATGGAGGTCGTCGCTGAACGGGTCACCGGTCTCGAACAGCTCCGTCGGCTGCGAGCCGCAGGCTGCGACCTGGTGCAGGGCCACCTCGTCGGCTCCCCCGCTGCCCCCGATGATCTCGTCGTGCAGATGGAACTCTGAAGCACCGCCGGGTCGCGGCCACCGGACACGGTCCGGGCGCTGAAACCCCACTGATGACTCGACCGATGACGGGCACGTTCGCCCGTCCGATCGGCGGACGTCGGACGTTAGGGTCACGTCATGAGCCTCCCGCCGCCGCCTCCGCCGGCTGCTGCCGAAGCGTGCTACCGACATCCGGACCGGGAGGCCGGTCGGCGCTGCACCAGGTGCGGACGGCCGGCGTGCTCGGACTGTCTGGTGCAGGCAAGCGTCGGGAGCCACTGTGTCGAGTGCGCCAAGGCGGCCCAACCGGACGTTCGCACGCGCGCCCAGTTCTGGAACGCCCGCCAACCGGCGCTCGTCACGTCGATCCTGATCGGCATCAACCTCGCCGTGTTCGCGATGATGGTGATCCAGGACCCCCAGGCGTTGACGGGGGCACTCACCCGGATCCATCTCGAGTTCGCGCTGTACGAGCCGGCACTCGCCCAGGGCGAGTGGTATCGCCTCGTGACGTCGGGTTTCTTGCATTACGGCATCATCCACGTCGGTTTCAACATGTATCTGCTGTACATCGTCGGCCAGATGCTGGAGCCGGCGATCGGGCGGGCGAAGTTCCTGCTCGTCTACCTCGCCGGGCTGCTCGGCGGATCTGCGGGAGCGGTCGTCCTCTCCCCCGACGCGCTGACGGCCGGGGCATCGGGCGCGGTGTTCGGCCTGTTGGCGCTGGCGTTCGTCGGGTACTGGCTGAACGGGACGAACCCGATGTCGACCTCGATCGGATCGCTGCTGATCCTGAACCTGGTCCTGACCTTCCTCTGGAGCAACCGCATCTCCGTCGGTGGCCACCTGGGTGGCGCGATCGCCGGTGCACTGTGTGCGTTGGTCGTGATGGCGCCGTCGTACCGGAAGTTGCCGGTCTGGGCCGGCTACGCCGCACCGATCGGTGTTATTTCACTCTCCGTGCTCATCGCGGTTCTGAGCGTCGGCGCCGCCTGAGCGTCGGGCGCCAATCCTGCGACAACCTTGACCCGCTGATCGCTGGTCGGACCATCCGACCGTAGTAGCTTTGGTTTGTGTCAAGTTGCGTTGCCTTTCCGTGAATCGACCCGGAAGTTCCCCATGAATCCGTCTCTCGCTCCCACGACCCGACGTCGACTCCAGCATGCCTGGGACCGTCTCGTCGAACGCCGCCGCCGGTTGGGCGACACTGTTCGTGCCGCTCGCTCGCCACGCTCCGTGTCCACCGACGAGCTCCAGTACCGGGTCGCCCACGTCGCCGACCCGCACGGTACCGGTTCGATCCTGGCCGTTGAGGGGCTGCTCAACGCTGCCGCGATCGAGGCGGTCCACCACGCGACGTCCTCGCTGCCGACCGGGTCGCGGCTCTATCTCGATCTCACCGGAGCCTCGATCCTCGCCGGTCCGTGGCTCCGCATGCTCGAATCGCTCGTCGACGCACTCGAGGAACGTGACGTCGCCGTGTGCGTGGTCGGGATCAGCCCCCACCACCCCGAACTCCGGCGCCACTGACGTCTCGCCGACGTCGATCGGACGTCTCACCGACGTTGATCGGACGTCTCACCGAAACCCTGCGACACCCCCTCGTCAGGATGGTGTGCATGGACGACATCAACACCCCTCGGCAGCTCAGCTTGCTGCCCTCCCCAGCGGTTCCCGTTCAGTTCCGCCTCGATGCGGACACCCGCCGCCGTGGCCTTCGCCACGTGGCCGAGATCCGTCAACAGCTCGCCGCTCGCCAGGCGGCTCGCCTCGAAGCCGAGCAAGGCGCCGGCCGCCGCCCGCGCCGGCCCGAAGCAGCCTGAGTCGGCCGCTCCGGTCCGATCAAGTGGCGTTCGGCGCCAGCGAGCGCACCGCCTCCCACGCATCGAGTTCCGGGTCGAACGGCAGCACCGCCAGCGACGTCGTCGTGACGCCGTTGGCGAAGTATCGATCGATCGTGGCCCGGCACCGTTCGGGCGAACCGTGCACGATGAGATCGTCCACGACCGAGTCCGGGATCTCGGCGAGGGCCTGCTGGCGATCACCAGCCTTCCACGCCGCCCACATCCCGGCCAGTTCGTCGCCCCGGCCGAGCCACTCCTGGAACGCTGCATAGACGGGCACGTTCATGTAGGCGGCGATCGCCCGCCTCGCTCCGGCCCGCACGACCTCGGCGTTCTCACTCGGGCAGACGAAGATCCGGGCGACCAATTCACGGTCCTCACCGCCGGCGCCCTCGCGCAGCGCCGCCGCCACCATCGGCACGTCGTCGGGTCCGAGCCAGTTGGTGATGGCGCCGTCCGCCTCACGCCCGGCCATCCGCAACATGCCGGCGCGCAGCGCAGCGACGACGATCGGCGGTGTGTGCTCCGGACGCAGCCCGAGTCGGAATCCTTGGATCTCGAACGTGTCGTACCGTTTGGTGACCTTCTCGCCGGAGAACGCGTCACGCAGGAAGCGCACCATGTCGCGCACCTTCTTGAACGGTTCTTCGAACGGCACCCCGTTCCAGCGCTCGACGATCACGTTCGACGACGACCCGATGCCGAGCACGAACCGGCCCGGCGCCGCGTCCGCCATCGCCGCCGCACTCTGTGCCATGCACGCCGGCGTCCGGGTGTAGGCGGGCAGGATCGCCGTGCCGAGCCGCAATCGGGGCTCCCACACCGACGTCAGCGCCAGTGGGGTGAGGCCGTCGCCGGCGTCCGACTCCGCCGACCACACGTCGGTGAAGCCGAGATCGGCCAGTTCGACGATGCGATCGCGTTGAGCGTGGAGGGGGCCGGCGAGGGGCACGGTCATTCCGGGACGACGAGGGAGGCTCATGGCGGCGACTGTACGAGGCGGCAACTACGGTCATCGACATGGGGACTCCGAATCACTCCCGCGGCGATCAGCCCGGCGGCGACCTGCCGTGGCAGGGCGACGCCTGCTCGCTCGTCGACGCCTTCCGGTCGGGTGAGCACTCGCCGACCGACGAACTCGAGGCCGTCGTGCGGGCCATCGAGGCGTCCGATCTCAACGCGTTCAGCCACCTCCACCTGGAACAAGCCCGGGAGGCGGCTGCGAACGCCGACGTCTCGAAGCCGTTCGGCGGGGTGCCGATCGGCGTCAAGGAACTCGATCAGGTCGAGGGATGGCCCGACACCCACGCCTGCGCACTGTTCGCCGACGACGTCGCACCGCACACCAGCACGAACGTCGGTCGAGCGCGTGACCGGGGCGGTGCCGTGCTCGTCGGACAGACGACGGCGTCGGAGTTCGGCGGCGTCAACCTCACCCGTACCGTCATCAACGGCACCACCCACAACCCGTGGCGGCACGGGACGACACCCGGCGGCTCGTCGGGCGGCACGGCGGCGGCGGTCGCCGGCGGCATCGTCACCCTCGGCACCGGTGGCGACGGTGGCGGGTCGATCCGTATCCCTGCCGGCTTCTGCGGGCTCGTCGGGCTGAAGGCCACCTACGGTCGGATCCCGCTCACGCCGGGTGCCCGTCTCGGAGCGATGACGGTCACCCACGGGTGCCTGACGAGGTCGGTGCGCGACACCGCCCGTTGGTTCGACGTGTGCAACGGTCGCGACCCGCGCGAGCCGCTCAGCCTGCCCCGTGTCGACGGATGGGAGACCGGGCTCGGCGCCCATGCCGCCGACCTGCGAGGCAAGCGCGTGGCCGTCGTCGCCGACTGGGGCGACGCCGTCGTCTCACCGGTGATGTGGGAACTGTTGGAGGCGGCGGCCGATCAGCTGATCGCCGACTGCGGCATGGTCCGGGTCGACGACGTCGACACCCACCTCCCCCGGATGGGGGCCGCCTGGTCGGTCGCCAACTCCGTCGGGCTGATCGAACGACTCGAAGCGTTCTGGCCCGATTGCGCCGACCAGCTGACCCCCGAAATCCGGTACTCGATGCAGCACGGCGCGCCGGCGTACGGCGCGGAGGCGCGGATCAAGCTGGAACGTCGCCGCAGCGAGCTGAACGAGGCGATGGCCCGCATCTTCGACGTCGACAGCGGTGGCGTCGACTTCGTCATGACGGCCAGCAACCCCGACGTCGCGTTCGACGCGGACGGACCGCTCCCGTCGGTCTTCGGTGGCGTCGAAGGTGGCGCCGGTAACAACGGACGACTCACGTTCCCCGCCAACCTGCACGGCAACCCGGCCATCTCGATCCCGGCCGGGCAGGTGGACGGTCTGCCAATCGGTCTGCAGGTGGTCGGCCCGCACTTCAGCGAGGAACTCCTGCTCGAGTTGGCCCTCACCGTCGAACGCGAACGGCCCTGGCCGCTCACGACCACCCTCGCCGGAGCAACGTCGTGAAGCTCGGCGCCTTCTCCGTCAGCCTGGCGGTCCAGGACCTCGACGCCTCGCGTGCGTTCTACGAGCGGCTGGGGTTCGAGCAGACCGGCGGCGACGCCGACGCTGGCTGGCTCATCATGATGAACGGCACCACGATCCTCGGGTTGTTCCAGGGGATGTTCGACGAGAACATCCTGACCTTCAACCCGGGGCTGACGCAGTCGGCCGAGTCGACGGACGACTTCACCGACGTGCGCGAGATCCAGGCGGCGCTCGCCGCCGCCGGCGTCGAGGTCGTCGAGTCGACCGACCCGGACGGGACCGGGCCCGCCCACATCGTGATCGTCGACCCCGACGGCAACCGCATCATGGTCGATCAGTTCGTCGACCGCCCCGACACCTGAGAACGAGCCGGGTCGGCACGCACGACGTGTCGCCGGTCACAGTCGCTCGCGATTAGCGTCGCCGCCATGAAGGTTGCGCTGACCGTGAACGACTTCCTGCGCCGGGCGGAGCTGATCTACCCCGACCGGGTCGCCGTCGTCGACGAGCCCGACCAACCCGCCGAATCGTGGGGCGAGATCACCTACGCCGAGATGGCCCGCCGCGCCCGAGCGTTGGCCGCCGGGCTCGACCACCTGGGTATCGCCCAGGGCGAACGGGTCGCGATGGTGTCGCACAACTCGGCGCGGTTGCTGACCGCGCTGTTCGGCGTGTCGGGTTCTGGACGCATCCTCGTGCCGATCAACTTCCGTCTCGTCGCCGAGGAGGTGAAGTACATCGTCGAACACTCCGGTGCCCGGATCCTGCTCGTCGACCCCGAGTTGGCGGACGCCATGGCCGACGTCGAGTGCGAGATGAAGTGGACCATCGGCGCCGAGAGCGATGCGATCCTCATGAAGTTCGATGCCGAGCCGGCACCGTGGGAAGCCGACGAGGACGCCACCGCCACGATCAACTACACCTCGGGCACGACCGCCCGTCCGAAGGGCGTCCAGCTCACCCACCGCAACCTCTGGCTCAACGCGAGCATCTTCGGCTGGCACATGGGCGTGTCCGACCGCGACGTGTATCTGCACACGCTCCCCCAGTTCCACTGCAACGGCTGGGGGATGCTCTACGCAGTCACCGGCATGGCCGGCACCCATGTGATCCAGCGCAAGATCGACGGCGCCGAGATCCTGCGCCGCATCGACCAGCACGGCGTGACGCTGATGTGCGGCGCACCGGCCGTGCTCAACATGATCCTCGACGCCGCCGCCGAGTGGGACGGCCCGATCCCCGGCCGCGACCGGGTCCGGATCGTCGTCGCCGGCGCTCCCCCACCGACCCGCACCATCGAGCGCTGCATGACCGAACTCGGATGGGAGTTCGTCCAGATCTACGGCCTCACCGAGACGACGCCGCTCCTCACGATGAACCGGATGCGCCCCGAGTGGGACGACCTGCCCACCGACGAGCAGGCGGTCCGGCTCAACCGCGCCGGCGCTCCGGTCGTGGGCTGCACGATGGCGGTGAGCGACCAGGGGGAGATCCTGGCCCGCGGCAACATGGTGATGGAGGGATACTGGGACCAGCCCGATCAGACCGATGCCGCGATCCACGACGGCTACTTCCACACCGGTGACGGCGGCAGCATCGACGACGCCAACTACGTCACGATCGCGGACCGCAAGAAGGACGTCATCATCTCCGGCGGGGAGAACGTCAGCTCGATCGAGGTCGAGGACGCGATCTTCCAGCATCCCGACGTCACCGAGGTCGCCGTCATCGGGATCCCCGACGAGAAGTGGGGCGAACTGGTGACCGCGCTCGTCGTGACGGTCGAGGGTTCGGAGCTGACCGAGGCCGACGTCATCGCCTGGACCAAGCAGAAGCTCGCCGGCTACAAGTGCCCCAAGAAGGTCGAGTTCCGGACCGAACTGGCCCGCACCGCCACCGGCAAGCTCCAGAAGTTCAAGCTCCGCGCCCCGTTCTGGGAAGGGCGCACCAAGCAGGTCAACTGACGGGTTGCAGCATGGTCTCCCACGCCGACGCGGTCATCGTGATCGACAGCCTGCCCGAGGTGATCGAGGGCACGAGCTACGGCAACCGAGCGTGGAAGGTGCGCGGCTCGGTGTTCGCGTGGGATCGCCCCTTCAGCAAGGCCGACCTGCGACGCTACGGCGACCACCCGGTGCCCTCCGGCCCGATCGTGGGCCTGAAGGTCGACGGCCTCGACGACAAGAAGGCGGTGCTCGAGGCCGGCACCGACGGCGTGTTCACGATCCCGCACTTCGAGGGATTCCCGGCCGTGCTCGTCCAACTCGACGCCGTCGACCCGGACGACTTCCGAGCGCTGGTCGTCGACGCGTGGCTCGCCACGGCCCCCGACCAGCTCACCGAGGCATATCTGCGTGACCACCCGATCGGCTGACGCGGTCGTCATCGGGGCCGGCGTCATCGGTTGCTCGGTCGCGCTCGAGCTGGCACGCAGCGGCCGCCATGTCGTGGTGGTCGACCGTGGCCCGGCCGCCGGGGCGGGCACGACCAGCGCATCGGCGGCGATCATCCGGTACAGCTACTCGACGCCCGACGCGATCCTCACCGCCTGGGAGGCGGCAGCGATGTGGCAGGCCTGGGCCGATCACCTCGGCGGCGTCGACCCCGACGGCATGGCGACGTTCGTCGAGTGTCCGAACCTCACGTTCCGCACGACCAACTACGAACCCGACGACATGCTCGCCCGATGGCGGGAGTACGGCATCGATCACGAAGAACTCGACGCCGACGCGCTCGGTCACCGGTTTCCCGCACTCGACGGCGGCCGCTACTTCCCGCCCAAGCCGATCGACGACCCCGCGTTCGCCGACGACCCGGACGGCCGACTGACCGCGGTGCTGTGCCATGGATGCGGGTTCGTCGACGACCCGATGCTCGCTGCCAAGAACCTCGCGTGGGCGGCGAGGCGACACGGCGCGACGTTCCGGTTCGGAGCCGAGGTGGTGGCGGTCGACCGCGACGAGGTCGTGCGAGGTGTGAGGCTCGCCGACGGCACGTCGATCGAGGCATCGATCGTGGTCAACGTCGGAGGACCGCACTCGGCGCACCTCAATCGTCTCGCCGGCGTGACCGACGACATGACGATCGGCCATCGACCGTTGCGCCAGGAGGTGTTCGTGGTGCCTGCCCCGCCCGGCACCGGACTTGACGAAGGAGGAGCGTTCGTCGCAGACGTCGATCTCGGTCAGTACTTCCGTCCTCACCCCGGCGGATCGATGATGATCGGGAGCACGGAGCCCGACTGCGACGAACTGGTGTGGGTCGACGACCCGGACGACAACTCGCCCTATCCGACCGTCGAGGTGTGGGAGACGGCGATGCTGCGTTTCGCTCGTCGGGTGCCGGACTTCCGGGTGCCGAACGCCCCGACCGGGCTCGCATCCCTCTACGACGTGGCGGACGACTGGGTGCCGATCTACGACCGGTCGTCGCTCCACGGCTGGTTCATGGCGTGCGCCACGAGCGGCAACCAGTTCAAGAACGCACCGATCGCCGGCCGCTTCATGCGATCGATCGTCGATGCCGTGATGAACGGTCACGACCACGACGCCGATCCGGTCTCGTTCACCGGACCCCGTACCGGGCGGACGATCGATCTCGGGGCGTTCTCCCGGCGACGTACCCGGGCAACCACCACCAACTCGGTGCTGGGCTGACACCGGCGCCGGCCGTGGCTCCGACATCGATGCAGCTCGTCTGCTGTGGCAGGCTGCCCGACGTGGGGGAAGCACACGTCATGACCGCGTCCACCGTCGATGCCGACTGGCTGACGGCGGCGCTCGCAGCGACGTCGAACGGGGCGCGGGTGACCGCGTTCACGGCCGAGTCGATCGGGACCGGCCAGGTCGGCGAGAACGTCCGGTTCCGGCTCGAGTGGGACCGGCATGACCCGTCGCTGCCGACGAGCGTCGTCGGGAAGTTCCCGTCGGCCAGCGACCTCAGTCGTGAGGCCGCCAAGGCGGTCGGTACGTACGTCCGCGAGGTCGGCTTCTACCGCGATCTGCGCGGGCACGTCTCCATGACGGTGCCCGACGTCCACCAGCTCGAGTGGGACCCCGACTCACACGAGTTCGTGCTGCTGATGAACGACCTGTGCGAGTCGGAACAGGGCGATCAGCTCGCCGGCTGCCCGGTCGCCGTCGCCGAGTCGGTGATCGACGAGGCGGTCGGGCTGCACGCTCCGACGTGGGGCCGCACCGAGCAGTGGCGATCGTTCGAGTGGCTCGGGTTCCCGAGCCCCGACCGGACGATGCAGTTGACCGGTCTGATGCAGTTCGCATTGCCCGGCTTCATCGAGCGCTTCAGGGGACGCCTGTCCGACGACGATCTCGACGTCGGACGCCTGCTCGTCGAGCGCTACGGACGCTGGACCGATCTCATGACCGAATGGGCCGACGGGCCCGGTGAGTGGTGCGTGACCCACGGCGACTACCGGCTCGACAACCTGCTCCTCGGTCGGTCGAGCGGCGCCCCACCGGTCACCGTGGTCGACTGGCAAACCGTCGCGGTCGGGATCGGCCCGGCCGACGTCGCCTACTTCATCGGTGCCGGGCTGCTCCCCGACGACCGTCGCCGGCACGAACGCGCCCTCGTCGAGCGGTATGCCGCCGGGCTGCGCGCCGCCGGCGTCGACATCGACGACGACGTCGTGTGGGACGGTTACGTACTCGGCACCGCGTCCGGCTACCTCATGGCGGTGATCGCGTCCCAGCTCGTCGAGCAGACCGAACGCGGCGACGCGATGTTCGCCGTGATGGCCGAACGACCCGCCGAACAGATGCGGGAACTCGGCCTCCTCGACCGCCTGTAGGAGCACCTCGTAGGAGCGACATGCTGCACCCCCACGACGATTATCCGTTGCACCAGACGCCCGAGCCGTTCCTCCACGTCGGCACGGACTCCCCCAACGCGTACGACCGGTACTTCTTCAACGGCTTCGACCGTTCGGGCGAGCGCTTCTTCGCGGTGGCGCTCGGCGTGTACCCGAACCGTCGGATCATGGACGCCGCGTTCAGCTGCATCGTCGACGGGGTGCAGCACAACGTCCGCGGCTCACGGATCTGTCCGACCGACCGGACCGACACCACCGCCGGCGGCGTCCGGGTCGAGGTGATCGAGCCGATGCGGACGCACCGCACCACGGTCGACGGCCGCCACGGCGTCAGCGCCGAACTGACCGTGACCGCGATGTCGCCCGCCATCGAGGAACCTCGCTTCCGCCACGTGGTCGACGGGCGGGTCGTCCTCGACTACACACGCCTCACCCAGTTCGGCACCTGGTCGGGCTGGTTCGAGGTCGACGGGGAACGGGTCGACGTGGGCGGGTACGTCGGGGTCCGTGACCGGTCGTGGGGCGTCCGCCCGGTCGGTGAACCGATCGCGGGTCCGCCGTCCGTGCCGCAGTTCTTCTGGCTGTGGGCACCCACCGTGTTCGACGACGCCTGCACCCACTTCGCGCTCAACCACGATGCCAGTGGTCAGCCCTGGCACCAGAGCGGCGCCGTGACGCCGATCATCGGTCGGGATGAGCCGACGATCGACCCGGGTCGTGTCCAGCGGGCGCAGACCGCCGAGTTCGACGTCGAGTGGCGACCCGGGACCCGCTGGGCCGATCGCATCACGACACGGCTCGGCGTCTGGAACGGCGATCCGGTCGAGGTCAGCTACGAACCGGTGTTGCGGTTCCAGATGAACGGCATCGGGTACCGCGACACGGTGTGGGGGCACGGCAAGTGGGTCGGCGCCGACGAGTCGACCCGCGACGAGATCGTGCTCGACGACGTCGACCCGCTGCACCCCGACATGATCCACATCCAGGCGATCGCCCGCGCCCGCTGGGGCGGCCGCGAGGGCATCGGCCTCGTCGAACAGTTCGTGATCGGCCCCCACGAACCCACCGGTCTCTCCGGCATCATCGACGGCGCCTGACCCTCGCCCCCGGTCGGGTTTCGGAGGGGACGCCGAGGCGACAGATGGTGTCGGACACCATCTGTCCGGCTTGCCTGAGCCGCAGTACGGTGGCTCGTATGCGAACCGTGTTGCAGGGTGGCCGGGTGTTCGACGGGAGCGGGGCCGATCCGACCGACGCCGACGTCGCGTTCGAGGACGGACGGATCGTCGAGATCGGATCAGGCCTCGACGGCGACGAGGTCGTCGACTGTTCGGGCAACACGATCGTCCCCGGCTTCATCGACAGCCACGTCCACTTCATGGCTGACGGCAACCTCGATCCGGCGGTGTTCCAGAGCACCCCGTTTTCGCTCAACTTCTATCTCGCCGCCGAACGGATGGGCCGCACGCTGGCCGCCGGCGTGACGACGGTCCGTGAGGCGGGCGGCTCCGACCTCGGCGTCAAGGAAGCCCAGTCGCGAGGCGTCGTCGCCGGGCCCGAAATGCTGATCTCGATCACGATCCTCAGCCAGACGGGCGGTCACGCCGACCGCTGGATGGCGTGCGGCGACTCGGTGCCGAGCTTCTCGATCCCCCACCCGGGCCGCCCGTCGAGCATCGTCGACGGTCCCGACGAGATGCGCGTCAAGGTGCGCGAACTGATCCGAGCCGGTGCCGACGTGATCAAGGTCTGCACCTCCGGCGGTGTGCTGTCACCGCGCGACGACCCACGTCACGGCCACTTCCGCGACGACGAACTCGACGTGCTCGTCGCCGAGGCAACCGCGGCCGGCAAGTGGGTGATGAGCCACGCGCAGGCGACCGACGGCATCAAGTCGGCGGTGCGAGCCGGCATCCGCTCGATCGAACACGGCATCTACCTCGACGACGAAGCCATCCAGATGATGCTCGACGCCGGCACGTTTCTCGTCCCGACGCTGATCGCCCCGATGGGTGTGCTCGAGGCCGCCGACCGGGGCGTCAACGTGCCGCAGTACGCGATCGACAAGACGCATCAGGTGATGGAAACCCACCGCGACTCGATCAGCCGGGCGATCGACGCCGGCGTGAAGGTGGCGATGGGAACCGACAGCGGGGTCGTCCCCCACGGACAGAACCTGCGCGAGGTCCACGAGATGGTGCGATGCGGTATGTCGCCGTCGCAGGCCCTCGTCGCCGCCACACGGACCGCCGCCGAACTGCTCGGCGTGCTCGACGATCGCGGCACGATCGAGGCCGGCAAGCGAGCCGACCTGGTGGTGCTCACCGGCGACCCGTTCGACACGGCGTCCCTGGGTGACCAGGTCGGCGCGGTCTACCAAGCCGGCCACCAGGTCGCCGGCGCGGTCACCATCGGAGCATGACCCTTTCGGGTGGTTTCTCGCTGTCGCGGTTCGGGTAGAGATCTCGCCTCGCCGCACGACGAAGTGCGGCACGACCAGAAGGGATCCGAGATGGACGCCATCGAACTACTGACGGGTGACCACGACGAGGTGCGCCGACTGTTCGACCAGTTCCGGTCGGCCAGCGACGCCGACAACGAAGACCAGGAGCGTGAACTCCAGCGCCAGATCTTCGTCGAACTCGAGACCCACACCCGCATCGAGGAAGACGTCTTCTATCCGGCCGTCAAGGAACTGGGTGTCGACGGCCTCACCGAAACGGTCGCCGAAGGCATACAGGAACACCATGTCGTCAAGGTGCTGATGCGCGAGATCGAGGATCTGTCCGACCACTCCGTCTTCAAGGCGAAGATGACCGTGCTGATCGAGAACGTCGAGCACCACGCGGAGGAAGAGGAGAGCGACATCTTCCCGCAGCTTCGTGAGCACATGGGTCAAGAGCGGCTCGACGAGCTCGGCGACCAACTGGCAGCGGCAAAGTAGGCAACTCGGCGATGAGGCGCGACGAGGCATGACCCGGTGGACCGGCGATCGACTCGATGAACGTCGGTGATCACGACCGCCGTCTGGCCGAGTTGGTCGCAGACCGGCTCGACGGTCGACGCGTCGCGTCGCCGAGTCCTGCACCGCAGGCCGACTCGCCGCGGCGCTCGCGTCGGTCGAGTTCGCCTCGGAGTTCTTCTGTGATGGCCTCACGGCGTACCAGGAGCACGTCAAACGCGAGGTGTTCCACGTACGGACCGACACGGTGCTGAGTGAGGCTGCCGCAGCGAGATGATGAAGGGTGTGGCCGACCTCCTGGGTCCTGAGGTCACGCTCGCCACGACCGGCGTGGCCGGAACCGACGAGGTGGACGGTGTCCTCCGGGCACCGTCTCCGTGGCCACCCTCATCGACGGCGCCGCTCGAACAGCCACTCTGACGTTCGATGCCGACCCGGATGACATCTGCGACCACGCCACCGAGCAGGCACTGGAACTCCTCGCCACCCCCTCCTCGACGCCCACTCCTGACGACCACCGGCAGGCCGTTCCCTCTCCACAAGACTCGTGTCGGTTCGAATCGGAGGACCGACGTGAACCGCCACATCGGAGGCCGCAATGGCATCAATCGCACCGGTGTCGGTGGCCACTGCGGCCTGCCCACTGGCGGCCAACTCTCAGCCGTCAGCAGCCTGAGCGATGGGACACCATGCCGAGCGTCTTCGTGCCGATCAGGGCCGGAACGTTCTGTGCGCAGGTCACGGCGAGACGTCAGTCCGCCGGCTCGAGGTGATGAGGGAACACGGTGACCCACCCGCAGACGCGTCCGCGGGCGCGTCATCTGGGCGATGAGCAGGCGCGACGATGACGACCCTTGTTCGGTCTTCCCCCGGCCACCGATGCCCTCACACCCGCTGAGTAGGCTGGTGCGTCGGTGTGTGTGGGTGGTACGCACCAGCCTACTCAGCGGGTGTGTCAACGTTTCCGAAGCAGAACCGACGCGCGCCCGCGGACGCGTCGGGCTGTGGGCCGCCACCAGGTTCTGCCCGCTGACGGCCAGCAACGGCTGCCCGGTCACGGCCACGTCGCCACGCACCGTGACAGCCAACGCATCATCGACATCACTCGAACCGCGTCTCACCGGCACTTGAGGGACGCGGTGACACGGGTCACCGACCGCGCGATATGGGACGGTCGGCCGTGATCAGCCCTGCCGGTTCTGCTCGACTTGCCCGCCCGACGGTGTGAACGTTCTCGCGCTGGTCTGTGCTCAGTGGGTGACGTCGAGATCCGGAACGTCCTCGAAGATGGCGTCAGCTGAGACCAAGCCCGCTCCGATGTGGATCGCACTCGTCGCGATCCGCAGGTCGTTCGTGTGTGCTGGGCCGGCCAGGGGATGCCCTACTCGGCGACACGCGAATCGAAGCTCTGCGCATCGGGTCAGAAACGCATCGCTCACTGGAATCACGGTGGTGGTCGCGAATGCTTCCTCCAGCCGGTCTCGACGCGGCGTGCCCCATTCGGCGACCAGGGCGCCGTAGGGGAGCTCGGCAACGGTTGAGGCCGCGAGGAAGAGCTGGTTGCCTGCGAGTCGGGCGACGTGGTTCTCGAACTCTGGTCGGCGACGTCGGCTGAGCGCAGCGCTGGACACGCCGGTGTCGACGACGAGCCTCACGAATCGAGAGCTGCTGCGAACGCGTCGTCTTCGTCAGCGGCGAGGTCCTCGATCACCAGCGCATCGACCGACGCGAGAGTGGGGGCGGAGCGAAGCTCGCCAGGCGTGAAATCTCGAGCGAGCAACGTGGTCCCGTGGGGTGCACGCTCGTCCCGGGTTGCGGCATCACTCATCTCTACACGCTACGCACCGGGTTCGCGGTCGTCGCGACGCACCTGTCGACAAGGTTGAGACCGGGTGCTGGTTGGTGGAGCGACGACGCGGAACACTCAAACAGGCGGCGAATCGATACTGGTGGGCCTGGTTGCCCGGAGCTCTCGAAGGTCGTGATTCCTTGGTCGAACAAGCTTTCGGCTGGCCACCGGAAAACATCGGATCGGCGGCAACACGTCAACCGAAACGTACGCGTGATCGGCACGAATCGGTGCGACGACCCGTTCGAGAATGGGTGGACCGATCAGGCGAACGTGAAGGGGATAGCGCTCCGCCCGATACGAGGGCCTGAGCACACGCCAGCTTGAACACTGGCTCCGCCTCATAGCGGCGTAGTGGGTCAGGATGTTCTGGAGAGATCAGAGCCAACGGCCGGTCAGCGCGGGGCCAGAAGACCACGAATGCTCGGCCGACAAGGTCGGTCTCGTCGATCGGACGCTCGCTGCATGAGCAAGAACCACGGTGGAGCATTGGGGCGCCTCCATCCACGGACGGGCGCAAACTTCGTGCGTACTTGGCTCGACAAGTTTCGTTGCTATTTCGAGTAAAGAAGCGCCCCTCGGCGGCGGCC
>NZZV01000104.1 GCA_002698945.1 Acidimicrobiaceae bacterium | reverse complement strand
CTGTTGTGTGCGCCTGTAACGAAAACAGGTTCAACCCATCAACTGGGGGATGGTCACCACCCCTACCCGCGCGGCCCCTTAATCGCCTGTGTGTCCGGGCGCTGGTCCGGTGCGGACGAGGCGTCAGGCGAAGAAGCCGTCGGGTTCGAGGGTGCTGGGTCCGACGTGGGCGTCGAGCCAGGCGTTCAGCTCGTCGGCGCCATCCCATGTCTGGCGGATCTTCGACGCCGCCTGCTTGGTGTGGATCCACTTCGGTGCACCGAAGTCCTTCGAGACCATCAGCCCCTTGCGGCGGATCAACGCGATCCGAGGGTGATCTTTCGGGAAGCCCCGCGGTGCGGTCTTCAGCTCGTCGATCGCGCCGACCGAGTACTTCTTCGCAGCCAGGGCGTCGACGATGGCGGCCACCTCCCGACCGGTGTGCTCGGCGTCGACCGCTGCGCGGAACCGTTCGAGCTGGTCCTTGGCCATCGAGTAGTACCCCGTCCCGCACATCAACCCCTGCGCCGAGATGTGGAAGTAGAAGCCGGCACCGCCCTCCGACTCCGTGTACGCCCCCTGATGGGTCTTGTACGGCGGCTTGTTCTTCGAGAAACGCAGGTCGTTGTGGGGCCGGAAGAGGTGGAAGTCGCCGTACCCGCCGAGTTCGTCGGCGAGCGCTTCCGCCGGTCCGCGCACCACCTGCTTGAAGCGGTCGCGGTTGGCTTCCCAGAACGCCTTGGAGTTGTCGGCCTCGAGCTGCTCGTAGAACACGATCGCGTCGTGCGGGATGCCGGAGAACGCCATCTCCACACGCTAGTCCCGCGTTCTGCCCCAGCTCCTCGGGATCCGCCTCGCCGCCCGAACTACCCTCGGCGCGATGGCAGAGTTGTTCCTCGGTGGCGTCGTCGACCCGGCGACCCACGACCGCACCGGCGACGAGATCCGCATCGGCACCGACACGTTCACGACCCACGGCGTGATCGTCGGGATGACCGGGTCCGGCAAGACCGGACTCGGCGTCGTCCTCCTCGAGGAGGTCCTCAGCGCCGGTTTGCCCGCACTGGTCATCGATCCGAAGGGCGACCTGACCAACCTGTGCCTCACGTTCCCCGGCCTGAGCGCGGCGGAGTTCCGTCCCTGGGTCGACGAATCGCAGGCGACCGCAGCCGGTGCGACGCCGGATGAGTTCGCGGCCTCGCAGGCCGAGCTGTGGACCAAGGGGCTGCTCGGTTGGGGGCTCACGGCTCAACACATCCAGCAGCTGCGCGACACGACCGACTTCACGATCTACACGCCGGGCTCGCAGAGCGGCGTGCCGGTCAACATCGTCGGCTCGCTCGACGCGCCCGACGACGCCGACGGTGCCGACGACGCCGAGATCGTCGCGGACGAGATCGAGGGGTACGTCACCGGACTCCTGGCGCTCGTCGGCATCGGCGCCGATCCCCTGAGTTCGCGTGAACACATCCTGCTGTCGAACCTGATCAGCCACGCTTGGTCGAACGGCCGGTCGCTCGACCTGGCGGCCCTCGTCGGGATGGTCGGCAATCCACCGATCCGCAAACTCGGCGTGTTCGAACTCGACCAGTTCTTCCCGCCGGACGACCGGATGGATCTGGCGATGCAGCTGAACGGTCTGCTCGCCTCACCGTCGTTCGCGGCCTGGGCCGAGGGTCCGCCGCTCGACATCCAGTCGATGCTCTACGACGACGACGGCCGAGGTCGATGTGCGATCGTGACGACGGCCCACTTGTCGGACGAGGAGCGCCAGTTCGTCACCTCGCTCGTGCTGGGCAAGCTCGTCACGTGGATGCGACGCCAGTCAGGCACCACCGATCTGCGGGCGATGCTGTACATGGACGAGGTCGCCGGCTACCTGCCACCGACCGCCAACCCGCCGACCAAGAAGCCGATCATGACGCTGATGAAGCAGGCCCGGGCGTTCGGTGTGGGCGTGGTGTTGAGCACCCAGAATCCGGTCGACATCGACTACAAGGCGCTCAGCAACGCGGGCACCTGGATGATCGGGCGGTTGTCGACCGAGCGCGACAAGGCGCGGCTGCTCGACGGTCTCACCTCGGCCGCCGGCGGCGTCGACATCGCCGCGGTGGACGACACCATCTCCGGGCTCGACAAGCGTGAGTTCGTCCTCCGCGTCCCGGGCGACGATGCGACCTCGGTGTTCACCACCCGATGGGCGATGTCGTACTTGCGGGGTCCGATGACCCGAGACCAGATCAGCACGCTGATGACCGACGAACGCGCCGCCCGGGCGGCGAGCACCACCGACTCGACCCCGGCGACCACCGACGCCGCAGCTGTTGCACAGACGGCGGATGTCGGTGCGGGAGGCGCTGCGGTGTCGCCGCCGCCTGAACTCGGCGAGGACGAATCGGCGGTGATGCCGGAGGTGTCCGACTCGGTCGCCGTTCGCTATGTCGACGTCGCTGCGCCGTGGCTCGCCGAGGTCGGCGGCTCGGAGACGGGCTCCCGGCTGCAGGCCGCGGTCGTCGCACGCGTCGCGCTGCGCTACGACGAGACGAAGGCCGATCTGGTGCACGACGAGGAGTTCGAGTGTGTGATCACGCCGCTCGTCGGCAACGTCGACGTCACCCAGCTCGTCACCGTCGACTACGACGCGCGCGACCTGCGCACGGAGCCGGTGGCAGACACCCCCGTCTACCTCCTGACCGAGGCAAAGCTGTCCAACAAGACGTTCTTCAGCGGCCTCGAGCGCGACTTGAAAGATCATCTGTATCGGACGATGGAGATCGAGATCCCGGCCAACACCGAACTGCAGCTCTACGGCCGGCCCGGCGAGTCGGTCACCGACTTCGAGGCGCGGTGTCTGCGAGCGGCGGACGAACGCGCCGACGCCGCGATCGCGCAGCTCCGCGAGAAGTACGAGGACAAGGTCGACCGATTGCGCGACCAGATCGAAGCTGCCGAGGACCGCGTCGATGTACTGGAGGAGCAGGCCAGCTCGCGACGGAACTCCGAACTGCTGTCGACTGCCGGGTCGCTGCTCGGCGGGCTGCTGGGTGGCAAGTCCCGCAGCAGCATCCTGGGCAAGCTCGGCACCGCCGCCGGGCGCCGCGGGCGCACGAACGCGTCGAACGAGCGCGTCGACGCCGCTGAGAACAAGGTCGCCCGCCTGCAGGACGACCTCGCCGAGTTGGAGGCGGACCTGGCCGTCGACGTCACCGACATCGACGCGACCTGGACGGCGGCGGCGAAGGAGATCACGATGATGTCCGTTGGGCTCGAGAAGTCCGACATCGCCGTGACCGAGCTCGCGCTCGCCTGGATCCCCGTCGACTGACCGTCGACTGACCGTCGACTGACCGTCGCCGAGTCTGCCCGGTGAACCCGCGACGGACGGGGCCCGTCAGGTGTGAGGTGTCGTCGTGGACACCTGTGCTTCAAGGTCACGTCGGTTCGGCCCGATACGTCTCTCGTGCGGTTGCGTGACCGCGTTGCCGGGCGGGCGACGCGGGCACGTAACCGCCCCCTTGGCGGGAAGGACCATGCGTGGGCAACGGGCGGGACGAGCGAGCGATGCGTGAGCGACCGACCCGGCCGCGCACCGGTGCCGACGGAGAGACTCGAACTCTCACTGCCGAGGACCTAAACCTCGTGCCTCTGCCAATTGGGCTACGTCGGCGCGTGGACCAGAGTACGGCCCGGCACCACCGAACGGCGCGATCGATGTGCAGGGAGACGGCGGCGTGATCACCCTCACCGAACCCGGCGGCGCCCTCGTGCGCCCCCGGTTCCGCGTCGCTTCGACGGCGGCGGCGCTCGTCGTCCTGGCATTCGGCCTGGTCTGGATCCAGGTGTTGACCGAGATCTCGGCGCCGATCCCACCCGCGGACTGGCTGGCGTTCGTCATCGCGGCGGCCGGACTGGTGATCTGCGAGCGGACCCCGGCGTCGTGGATCCGGTTCGGACCGGTCGGCGTCGTCACCCCGATCTGGCTGTTCGGCTTCGCCATGTTGCTGCTCGGGTCGCCGTCGGTGACGATCGGGATCGCGGCCCTCGCCGCGTCGCTGCACGCCGTCCGCTACGACGCCGCGCCGAGCGACGTCGTGGCACGGGTGGCGAGCACGGCGTTCTCGCTCGCCGCTGCAGGCTTGATGTTGACGACCCTCGACCCGATCGACACCCCGACACGACTGGCGGGCCGATCGTGGAGCTGGGCCGGAGCGGTCGCCGCCGCCGGCGTGTCGATCGTGGTCCTCAATGCGTTCACGACCGCGCTCTGGCTGTCGGCGCGACGCCGGTCGTCGTTCATCACACTGCTCCGGCACGGCCTGGCCAGTCGCGTCACCGCGGAAGGGGCGCTGCTGTCACTGGCGCCGGTCTGGGTCGTCGCACTCGAACTGAACCCGGTGCTGCTCCCACTCCTCGCGATCACCACCGTGCTGGTGCTGCGGTCGACCCGGCACGCGTTCGAGCGTGCCCACGAGGCCCGGCACGATCAGCTCACCGGTCTGCTCAACCGTCGAGCGTTCATCGCCGCCATCGACGACGCACTCGAGTCCCGACCTCGCACGTCGGTCGTGATGTTGATGGATCTCAACGGCTTCAAGGACGTCAACGACCGGCTCGGTCACCAGATGGGGGATGCCCTCCTCGTGGCGTTCGCCGACCGTCTCGAGTCGGTACGACCTGATCACGCGTCGGCGGCCCGTCTCGGCGGCGACGAGTTCGCACTCCTGATCCCGAGTTGCGGCGTCGACCTGCACTGTCTCACCGAGCGCCTGCACGCCGAACTCGTCGAACCGCTGACGCTGCAAGGTTTTCCCGTCAGCGCCGGTGTCAGCATCGGCGTGTCCGAAGCGCCGAGCGACGGCATCTCCAGTGCATCGCTCATCCGGGCCGCCGACGTGGCCATGTACAAGGCGAAACGCACCCGCACCCCGTTCGCCCTGCATGCCGACTGCATCGACACACCGCAACACGGTCGGGCCAACCTGCTCAGCGACCTGAACCAGGCGCTCGAGCGTCAGGAGTTGCACGTCAACTTCCAACCCCAGCTCCGCGTCGCCGACGGTCGCGTCGACGCGGTCGAGGCGCTGGTGCGGTGGGATCACCCCGAGTACGGCCGGATCCCGCCCGACGAGTTCATCGGGCTCGCCGAGCAGACCGACCTCATCCGGCCGATCACCGACATGGTGGTGCGCTCTGCCACCCAGGGCCTGATGGCGGGCGGCTTGAGTACCCGCCTCGCAGTGAACGTTGCGCCGAGAAGTCTCGAGGATCCGAAGTTCACCGACCGCCTGTTCGACATCCTGGCCGAGACCGGTTTCCCGCCCGCCCAACTCGAACTCGAGATCACCGAGCGAGCGCTCGCCCGCAACGCGGAACGGACCCGGTACACGGTAGCCAAGCTCCGTGAGCAGGGTGTGCGGATCGCGATCGACGACTTCGGCGTGGGCTACTCGTCGTACCAGACGCTCCGCATGCTCGACGTCGATCGCGTCAAGATCGACCGCGAGTTCGTACAGGGTCTCTTGACGTCCGACCGCGATCGGGTCATCGTGTCGTCGCTCATCGGCCTGGCCCACGATCTCGAGCTCGACGTGGTCGCCGAAGGCGTGGAGAGCCACGTGGTCTGGCAGGCATTGGGCCGGCTCGGCTGCGATGTCGTCCAGGGCTACGGCATCGCGATCCCGATGACCTACATCGAACTCCGCACCTGGTTGTCGGACCTGGACGTGCTCCTCGCCCACCGCGCCACCGCGTCGACGAGCGCTTGACGACGCCACCGGGCCGCGAGCACCGGGACGCGTCTGCCACGCTGTCGGGGTGCAGCTCAGCGAACTCGCCACACCGGCTCTGGTGATCGACGTCGACGCGTTCGATCGCAATCTCGCGACGATGGCGGACGTCCATCCGGGTCGTCGCCTTCGTCCACACGTGAAGGCGCACAAGTGCACCGCCCTGGCGGCCGCTCAACAGGCGGCCGGTCACTCGACGTTCACCTGCGCCACGCCGCGCGAAGTCGTCGGGATGGGTCGCTCCGGTGTTGGAGACGACCTCCTCCTCGCCAACGAGACCGTCGACGCGGCTCGGCTCCGGGCGATGGCCGAACTCGATGTGCCGGTGACCGTCGCGGTCGATTCGATCGAGACGGTGCGCGCCGCGGCCGCCAACGGCATCCGGTCGTGCCTGGTCGACGTCAACGTCGGCCTGCCGCGTTGCGGGGTCGAGCCCGACCGCGCCGGGTCACTCGCCGATGCCGCTCGCGCTGCCGGTCTCGACGTCCGAGGCGTGATGGGCTACGAGGGCCACCTCATGATGGTTCCCGAGCGCGACGACCGGCGCGCACGGGTGGCCGACTCGATGTCGCTGTTGCGCGCGGCGCACGCCGACGTCGGTGGCGAGATCGTGTCCGCAGGAGGCACCGGGACGTTCGATCTCCACGACGAGACCGGCGTCACCGAGGTGCAGGCCGGCAGCTACGCGCTCATGGACACCCACTACGGGCAGCAGGGCCTGCCGTTCGAGCAGGCCGTCTTCGTCGTCGGAACGGTGATCTCGGTCGGTGACGGCTGGGCGGTCGCCGACGTCGGTCTCAAGGCGCTCGGCATGGACCATGGCAATCCGGCAGTGATCGGCGGCACGGTGTGGTTCTGCTCCGACGAGCACGTCACGTACGCACCCGACGACGCCGCGCACGTCGGTGGCCGAGCGATGATCGTTCCCGCCCACGTCGACCCGACCATGGCGATGCACGAGGCCGCCTGGATCGTCCGCGGCGGCGAGGTGATCGATCGCTGGCCGATCGACCTGCGCGGCTGGTGACGGCGTCGGTCAGCTCAGCGCAGCGAGCAGGTTGCGAAACGCCCGTCCGCGATGCGAGATGGCGTGCTTGTCGGCCTCGTCCATCTCGGCGAACGTCCGTCCGTCGCCGTCGTCGGGCCGGAACACCGAGTCGTAGCCGAAGCCTCGCTCCCCGAGCTCGCGCTCGGTGATCGTGCCCTCGCACACCCCGTCGACCGCCACCTCGCGCCCGTCCGGCCAACGAACCAGCACACAGGTGCGGAACCGGGCACGACGATCGACCGCTCCCGCCAGCTCGGCGAGCAGCTTGGCCCGGTTGTCGGCGTAGGAACACCCCTCCCCCGCGTAGTGGGCGGCGTGGACCCCGGGCGCTCCACCGAGCGCGTCGACCTCGAGACCGGTGTCGTCGGCGACGGCCGGCTTGCCGGTCGCTTCGCAGATCGCCACGGCCTTCAGCCGAGCGTTGCCGGTCAACGTGTCGGCGTCCTCCACGACATCCGGCACGGCAGCGGGTCGCGGCACCAGATCGACCACCCCGTCGAGGATCGCAGAGATCTCGGCGACCTTGTCGGGGTTCGCCGACGCACAGACCAGCTGGATCCGCTCACTCACGCGTTCCGCTCCGCCGGGGGCGTCGCTACGAGTTCGCGCTGGGCGGCGCCGATGCTGGCCAGTCCGCCTTCCGCGAGCACGAGCAGCTCGTCGAGTTCGCCACGGGTGAACGCCATCCCCTCAGCGGTGCCCTGGACCTCGACGAAGCGGGCCTCGCCACCGTCGACCGGGCTCAGCATCACCACGTTCATGTCGACCTCGGCCCTGCTGTCCTCGACGTAGGGCAGGTCGAGCACCGGCGTGCCGTCGACGATGCCGACACTGATCGCAGAGCAGAACGAGTGCAGTGGATGACGCGCCAGATCGCCCCGTTGCACGACCCGCGTGAGCGCATCGTGGAGCGCGATAAAGCCACCGCAGATCGACGCGGTTCGCGTGCCACCGTCGGCCTGGAGCACGTCACAGTCGACGACGACCTGACGCTCACCCAGCAATGACATGTCGCAGGCCGCACGGAGCGAGCGGCCGATCAGGCGCTGGATCTCCACCGTGCGACCGCTCTGTTTCCCCTTGGCGGCCTCGCGGCCGATGCGCTCGGGCGAAGATCCCGGCAGCATCGAGTACTCCGCGGTCACCCAGCCCTTCCCGCTGTTGCGCATCCACCGCGGCACGTCGTCGTCGATCGACGCGGTGCACAGCACGCGTGTGTCGCCGAACGACACGAGACACGAGCCGTCGGCCATCGTGGTGAAGTCGCGTTCGAACGAGAACGGACGGAGTTGATCGGCGGTGCGGCCGTCGGGACGGGTCATGGGTGACTCCCAGTGTTGGGTGGCGGATTCGATGGGCGGGACAGGATGGGATCGGCGGCGAGTTCAGGACGCGGACGTGACCGGCGGCCACGCTTCGGTGGTGGCGAGTTCGGGACCGAGCAATCGCTCACCCAACTCGCGGAACACCTCGACGTCGCCGCTGGACACGAAGCGATGCTGGCCGACGAGACCGTCGTCGCGCAACATGCCGAGGTCGCCGAGACGGTGCATGGCGGCGAAGGCCGTCTCGTCGGCCGAACTCACGAGCGTCACGGCCGGTCCCATGACGTCGGCGATCACCCGGGCGAGGAAGGGGTAATGGGTACATCCGAGCAGGAGCGCGTCGACATCGGCGTCGCGCACGGGCGCCAGCAACCGCTCGGCCAACACCATGACCTCGTCACCGGTCGTCTGGCCTCGCTCGACGAACTCGACGAAGCCGGGACACGCGGCAAGCGTGAGGTGGACGGGAGCACCGGTTCGGGCGACGGCGTCGACGTACGCACCCGACGACATGGTGCCGACGGTGCCGATCACGCCGACTCGACCGGTCGACGTGGCGCGCACCAGCGACCGAGCGCCGGGTTCGATGACGTCGATCACCGGGATGCCGAGCTCGGCCCGGATGTCGTCGAGCCCGCTGGCCGTCGCCGTGTTGCACGCGACGACGATCGCTTTCACGCCGTAGTCGTCGACGAGGGAACGCGAGAGTTGCCGGGCGTATCCGTGCACCTCGTCGAGCGGTTTCGAACCGTACGGGTAGCGACCCGTGTCGCCGATGTACACCAGGTCTTCGCCGGGGAGCAGGTCGATCAGTGCGCGGGCGACGGTCAGCCCCCCGAAACCCGAGTCGAACATCCCGATCGGCCGATCCATGACGCCGACAGGCTAGGCCCCGTCGCGCAGCAGTCTGCGGAGGTGAGCCGGTCGCCGGACGACGGCGAAGATGTGCCAAGCTCGGGGCGTGACGAACGTGCCACCGTCGACGATCGTGCTGGGCGACGGGACGAGCGCACTGATCCGCCCCATCGAGCCGGGCGATGCGCCGGCCCTGGCGGCGTTCCACGGCCGTCAGTCGCCGGAGAGCCGCTACCGACGGTACTTCTCGCCCAAGCCGAACCTGACCGACGACGAACTCGAACGGTTCACGAACGTCGACTTCGTCGACCGGGCCGCGCTGGTCGTCGAACAACACGACGAGTTCATCGCATGGGCGAGCTACGAGCGCTGGCAGAACCGTGGCGACGCCGAGGTCGCGTTCCAGGTGGACGACGGCCACCAGGGCAAGGGCATCGCCACGCTCCTCCTCGAGCACCTCGCGTCGATCGCCCAGGACAACGGCATCGACCGCTTCACCGCACAGACGCTCGGCGAGAACCGCGCCATGCTGTCGGTGTTCTCGAAGGCCGGATGGCCGGTTCACCGCCGCTTCGACTCCGGGGTGATCGACGTCGACTTCTCGCTCGACGAAACCGCGGAGTTCATCGATTCGGTCGAGCGGCGCGAGCACCGGGCCGACTCGCGGGCGGTGGCCCACCTGCTCCTCCCCAGCTCGATCGCCGTGATCGGCGCCTCGGATCGTGCCGGCTCGATCGGTGCGGCGGTCTGGAACCACGTCACGGCCACCCGGCGCATCCGCAGCTACGCGGTGAACCCGCGACTCGACGAGATCGACGGACAGCGGTGCTTCGATGCGGTCGGCGACATCCCCGACGAGGTCGGCGTGGCCGTGATCGCCGTCCCCGAGCGCGAGCTGGAGGCGACGATCGACCAGTGCATCGACAAGCGGGTCCGCGGCGCGATCGTGATCACGGTCATCGATCCCGACACGATCGACATGCCGTCGTTGGTGAGCCGGGCTCGCCGGAACGGACTCCGGATCATCGGCCCGGCGAGCATGGGGATCGCCTCGCCGCGACCCGACGTCGAACTCCAGGCCGCCCTGGTCGACGTGCGGCTGCCGCCGGGCAAGGTGGCGATCTCGATGCAGTCGGGCACGCTCGCGACATCCCTGTTGCGCCAGGCGGCCCATCTCCATCTCGGGGTGTCCTGGTTCGTGTCGCTCGGCGACAAGCACGATCTGTCGGCCAACGACCTGCTCCAGTTCTGGGAAGACGATGAGGCGACCAGCGTGGTCACGCTCTACACCGAATCGTTCGGCAACCCCCGCAAGTTCGCCCGCATCGCGCGGCGGGTGTCCCGGAGCCGGCCCATCGTCGCGGTCCGCGCCGGCGCGGCCCTGCTCGACCCGGCGAACGCCACCCTGTACCGCCAGACCGGCGTGATCGAGGTCCCGACCGTGACCGCCATGCTCGACACGGCACGGGTCTTCGCCCACCAACCCCTGATGGCCGGCAATCGCGTCGCCGTCCTGAGCAACTCGCGGAGCCCGGCCGTGCTCACGGAAGCCACGCTCACCCAGGCCGGACTCGCACCGGTCGTCGCGCCGGTGCCGCTCGACTGGACCAGCACCCCGGACGACTACCACGACGCGGTGCGCGAGGTGCTCGCGCGCGAGGACGTCGATGCGCTGCTGGTCGTGCACGCACCACCGTCGACCGACGACGTGAACGCGCCGAGCGAAGCGATCGACCGTGCGGCCGCGGCTGCCTCGAAACCGGTCGTCGCCGTGATGCTCGGAGCCGGCGACGGTCCGCTCCGGCCCGGCTCGGACATCGCGAGCTTCTCGTTCCCGGAACAAGCGGCGGCCGTGCTCGCCCGCATCGACGCGTACTCGCGTTGGCGCCGGACCGAAGGCGACGAATCGGCCGAGGACGTCCCGGCCAACATCGATCGGCCCGCGGCCGAAGCGGTGATCGACGAGATGCTGGCGACCGGCGACACCGGACCGCTGCTCGCTCGGCGGCTCCTCGACACGTACGGCATCACGATGGCGCCGACCCGTCGTGTGGACGCCGCCGACGCGGTCGCAGCGGCCGACGAACTCGGCTATCCCGTCGCGGTGAAGGCCACCAAACGGCGAGTCGGTCGTTCGGTCGAGGCAGGGATCGCTCTCGATCTGACGGACGGCGAGGACGTCGCCGAGGCGATCGCGATCATGCGCGAGCACCTGGGCGACGACGCGTCCTTGGTCGAGGTCCAACAGATGTTGCCCCCTGGCGTCGATCTTCGGATCCGTGTCGAGGACGACGAGCGGCTCGGTCCGATCATCACCGTCGGGCTCGGCGGGGTCCAGGCCGACCTCATCGGGGACGAGGTGAGTCGCCTCGCCCCCGTCTCGCCCGGTGTGGCGCGCCGCATGGTCGAGGGCACGCGGGCCAGCGGAGCGCTCGACGACGACACATTGACCCTGGTCAGCGATGTCGTCGCGCGTCTCGCCCACCTGGCGTCCGATCACCCGCGCCTGCAGGAACTCGACGTGAACCCGGTGATCGTGAGCGACGGTCGATGCCACGTGGCCGACGTGGGGATCCGCCTCGGGATCGCCGACCGACACGAGCCCGTCCGCCGCCTCGAGACCTGACCCCTTCTGGCCCTCGCGACCGGGACTTTCGGCCGTGCCCCTCGCGGGCGTTCGGCCGGACAATGGGTTCATGACGTTCACCACCCTCGATGGGAACGAGGCGGCGGCACGCGTCGCCTACGCCCTGTCGGAAGTCATCGCGATCTACCCCATCACTCCGGCGTCGCCGATGGGCGAGTACGCCGACGCGTGGTCGGCGGCCGGGAAGCCGAACGTGTGGGGCGGTGTGCCGGACATCGTCGAGATGCAGTCCGAGGCCGGGGCTGCCGGATCGCTGCACGGCGCCCTGCAGGCCGGCTCGTTGGCGACGACGTTCACGGCGTCGCAGGGGCTACTCCTGATGTTGCCCAACATGTTCAAGATCGCGGGTGAGCTCACGCCCGCCGTGATCCATGTCGCGGCCCGCGCCCTCGCCACCCACGCGCTCTCGATCTTCGGCGACCACTCCGACGTGATGGCGGCGCGGACCACCGGATTCGCGATGCTCGCGTCGAACTCGGTGCAGGAGGCGCACGACTTCGCCGCCGTTGCGCACGCTGCCACGCTCCGATCCCGCGTCCCGTTCCTGCACTTCTTCGACGGGTTCCGGACCTCGCACGAGATCAACGGGGTCGAACTCCTCGACGACGACGCGCTCACGTCGCTGGTGCTCGACAGCGACGTCGCCGCGCACAAGGATCGCCGGTTGCGGCCGACGGCACCCGTCGTCCGCGGCACCGCCCAGAATCCCGACGTGTTCTTCCAGGGCCGTGAGGCCGCCAACCGGTATCACGACGCCGTGCCGGGCATCGTCGCCGACGTCTTCGACGAGTTCGCCACCCTGACCGGCCGCCGCTACGAGCTGGTCGAGTACCGCGGTGCCGTCGACCCCGAACGTGTGGTCGTCATGATGGGCTCCGGGACCGGGGCGGCGGCCGAAGCCGTCGACGCGCTCGTCGCACGAGGTGAACGGGTCGGTCTGGTCACGATCCGACTGTTCCGTCCGTTCCCGACCGAGGCGTTCCTGGCGGCCCTCCCGACGAGCGTTCGCCACGTCGCCGTGCTCGACCGGACGAAGGAGCCGGGTTCGGTCGGTGAACCTCTCCTCCAAGACGTCGTGACGACCCTGGCCGACGGAGATCGCGGGCACATCCGTGTGATCGGTGGCCGCTACGGGCTCGGCTCGAAGGAGTTCACACCGGCGATGGTCAAGGCCGTCCTCGACGAAGCCGGCGTCGAGTCACCGAAGCGTCGCTTCACCGTCGGCATCGTCGACGACGTGACCCATCTCAGTCTCGACGTCGACGACGAGTTCCGGGTCGAGACGGGCCACCGCTCGGCCGTGTTCTATGCGCTCGGCAGTGATGGGACCGTCGGCGCCAACAAGGCGTCGGTCAAGATCATCGGCGACCGGCCCGACCTGCACGCACAGGGCTACTTCGTGTACGACTCCAAGAAGTCGGGGTCGATGACGGTGTCGCACCTCCGGTACGGACCCGATCCGATCCGCTCGACGTACCTCGTGGATCAGGCCGATCTCGTGGCGTGTCACCAGTTCGGCCTGCTCGACCGGTTCGAAGTGCTCGCCGAGGCCCGTCCGGGCGGAACGTTCCTGCTGAACGCGCCGTACCCGGCCGACCAGGTCTGGGACCACCTTCCGTCCGCGATCCGGCACGAGATCGTGGCCAAGGACCTGCAGGTGTACACGATCGACGCCGCTCGGATCGCTCGCGAGCTCGAGATGCCCGGCCGCATCAACACGGTGATGCAACCGTGCTTCTTCGCGTTGGCCGGCGTGATGGACGTCGACGTCGCGATCGCGGAGATCAAGCACTCGATCGAGCAGACCTACGGTCGTCGCGGAGGGCTGGTCGTCGAACGGAACCATGCCGCCGTCGATCGTGCGCTCGGCGAGCTGAGCCGGGTCGCGGTGCCCACCGACGCCGACATGACCGCGCTCCCCGAGTCGGCACTCGCAGCGATCGACGCCGCCGCGGCACCTTCCGACGAGCGCGACTTCGTCGAGCGGGTCACGGCGACGATGATCGCCGGCAAGGGCGATCTCCTCCCCGTGTCGGCACTCCCGATCGACGGCACCTTCCCCACCGGCACCACACGGTTCGAGAAGCGGGCCCTCGCTGCACAGATCCCGATCTGGGAGCCCGACCTCTGCATCGATTGCGGCAAGTGCGCGATCGTGTGCCCGCATGCCGCGATTCGACTGAAGGTGTACGAGCCCGACGCCGTGGCCGACGCCCCGGACGACTTCCTCACCAAGTCGTTCCGCTCGCGCGAACTCGACGGGTTCCACCTGACCGTGCAGGTCGCCCCGGACGACTGCACGGGCTGCGGCATCTGCGTCGACGTCTGCCCGGCCAAGGACAAATCCCAGGTCAAGCGCAAGGCGATCAATATGGCCGACGTGCTCGACCATCGTGAGACGGAGCGCACACGCTGGGACTTCTTTGCGGCGATCCCGGAGCTGGACCGGACGTCGATCAGCCACGACAACGTGAAGAACAGTCAACTCCTCCAGCCGCTGTTCGAGTTCTCGGGTGCCTGTTCGGGATGTGGCGAGACGCCGTACATCAAGCTGCTCACCCAGCTGTTCGGCGATCGACTCGTGGTGGCCAACGCGACCGGGTGCTCGTCGATCTACGGCGGCAACCTCCCCACGACCCCGTACACCAAGAACGAGCACGGACTCGGCCCCGCGTGGGCGAACTCGCTGTTCGAGGACAACGCCGAGTTCGGCCTCGGGATCCGACTCGGCATCGAACATCACCAGCACGAAGCGGCGCGGCTCCTCGACGAGCTCGCCGGTTCGATCGGACCCGAACTGGTGGCGGCGTTGCTGGCCAACGCCCAACCGACGGAGTCCGAGGTCGTCGCGCAGCGCCAACGAGTGGCGGCGCTGCGCGAACGACTCTCCACGTTCGACGACCCTCGGGCCCGACGGCTCGAGTCGATCGCCGACGAGCTCGTTCGATCGAGCACCTGGATCGTCGGTGGCGACGGCTGGGCGTACGACATCGGCTACGGCGGTGTCGACCACGTGCTCGGCAGCGGCCGCAACGTCAACCTCCTGGTCCTCGACACCGAGGTGTACTCGAACACCGGAGGACAGGCCTCCAAAGCGACACCCCTCGGCGCAGTCGCCAAGTTCGCCACGGCGGGCAAGCCCACCGGCAAGAAGGATCTGGGGGCGATCGCTCGCTCGTACGGCAACGTCTACGTCGCCCAGGTCGCGATCGGCGGGAGCGACATCCAGACCGTCAAGGCACTTCGCGAGGCCGATGCCTGGGACGGACCGTCGCTGGTGATCGCCTACTCGACCTGCATCGCCCACGGCATCGACATGACCACATCGATGGCCCACCAGAAGGAGGCGGTGAAGTCGGGATACTGGCCGCTCTACCGGTACATGCCGACCGACCTCGAACACGAGCATCCGTTCCAGCTCGACTCGGCCGCTCCCACCATCCCGCTCAGGGAGTTCGCGCTCCAAGAAGCGCGCTACGCGATGCTCGCCCGCACCGACCCGGAGCGGTCGGAGCGGTTGCTCGACCTGGCGCAGGTCGCGATCGACGAACGCTGGCGCTACTACGAGCAACTCGCCGCCGTGGAGCGCCAACTCCCCCACCTGGACGACCCGGACGAGCAGCTCACGACCGCCGTCGGCGACGTCACGCCCGGCGCGCCGTCGGGCACGACCAGCACACCCGTGGAGGTGGCGCACCATGATTGACCTGCACACCGAGTACCTCGGGTTGTCCCTCCGATCGCCCCTGGTCGCGTCGGCCGGCCCGTTCACCGGGGATCTCGACAAGATCCGCGAGTTGAACGAAGCCGGCGTGGCCGCGATCGTGCTGCCGTCACTGTTCGAGGAGCAGATCGAGCACGAGACCGCCGAGATCGACCGGCTCTACACGACGCACGAGAACAGCTTCGGTGAGGCGACGTCGTTCATGCCCGAACTCGATCACTACAACACGGGCACCGACGCGTACCTCGCGCTGATCGAATCCGCTCGCGGCATCGTCGACATCCCCGTCATCGCCTCGCTCAACGGTGCGAACATCGGCGGCTGGCTGCGATACGCCCGGCTGCTCGAAGACGCGGGCGCCGATGCGCTCGAGCTGAACCTGTACTCGGTCGCCGCCGACCCGGCGATCCCCGGTCAGGACATCGAAGCCGAACAACTCGAACTCGTGTCACTGCTGACCGGTGACGTCGGCCTTCCCGTCGCGGTCAAGATCTCGCCGTTCTACACGTCGGTCGCGTCGTTCGCACTCGGTCTGCAGGACGCAGGCGCGTCCGGCATCGTCCTGTTCAACCGGTTCTACGCACCCGATCTCGACCTCGAACGGCTCGACGTGAAGCCGAAGATCTCGCTCAGCCGACCGGCGGAGCTGGGGCTTCCACTGCGCTGGATCGGCATCCTTCGTGAGTTCCTCGACCTGTCACTCGCCGGATCCACCGGCGTGCACAGCGGTCGCGACGCGGTCAAGCTGCTGCTCGCCGGGGCCGACGTGACGATGATGACGTCCGCGCTGCTGTTCAACGGAGCGTCCCACGTCGCCCAGATCGAGCAGGAGCTCGAGGAGTGGATGCTCCAGCACGACTACCGATCGGTGTCGCAGTTGCGGGGTGCGGTCAGCCGCGACGCGACCGCCGACCCCGCGGCCTACGAGCGGGCCAACTACATCGGCAACCTCACCAGCTACTCGAGCCGGTTCATCGCCGGTCAACCGATCCGACTCCAGTCGAGGTGACGCCGCCACCGGCTCCGTCGCTTCGGTTGGTGCTCACGGGAGCAACACCTGGTCGATGCCGTGGACGAAGCCGTTCGGGTCACCGGTGCCCTCGAGGTCGGCGAAGAGGACGGAGGCACCCGACACGGTCTGGGTGTCCGCGTCGACGAAGATCGTTCCGTTGAACGTCTCGACCTCACCACTCTCGGAGAACAACAGCTCGCTGTCGATGGCGTCGTCGGTGACGTGGTGGAGCAGCAGGTCGCGGACGTCGTCGTCGGACAGCGCGGCGAGGTCGAGGCCCTCGAACGCCTCGTTCGTCGGGGCGAACACGGTGAACGACGCGCCCGGCGTCGTCAGGTCCTCGTCGAGTCCGACCCGATCGATCAACGACACCAACGTGCCGAACTGGTCGGGGTTGGCGACGAGGATGTCGTACGGCCCCGAGTCGGCCGGCACCGTCGGCGGAGCGGTGGTCGGCGGCCCCGTGGTCG
>NZZV01000103.1 GCA_002698945.1 Acidimicrobiaceae bacterium | reverse complement strand
GCTCGCCGAGGACGTCGACGTGCGTAGAGCCCGACATCCGAGCGGCAATCTTGCGTCAGCGGGTGATTTGACCGATGTCGAGGCGAAGCCAGCGATCGCCGGCGATGGCGTGTACGTGCCTCCCTCGTGCGATCACGCGGGCGTCGGGCGGGAGATCGAGCGAATCTGGCATTGCCAGCTTGTAGGTGGCAGAAGTTGAGGCGATCCCGTCCTCGGAGATATCGACCATGATGAGTCTGTCGAACAGCCCCCGGCAGCCACCGATGAGTCCGACGGTTCCTCTCTCGTCGACGACGAGGGCGTGTGGGCCGCTCGCGTCGGTGAGCCATCCGACGACCGAGCCATCTGGCCGTGCATGCACGACCGGGAAGTCCGTGTAGTAGCACGCCCAGGCGTCCTCTCCGAGGACGTTCAGGGCGTAGCAGTCAGCGACCGCGTCGAAGCCCCCAGGTGGGGCCAACTCGAGGATTCGTTCTCCTGACGAAGACCACAGCGCAAGCCCCGATCGGCCGAGCGGTTCGGGCCCATCGGGTGCTCCCCATCCGCAATTCCCGAACACACCCTCGTCGTGGTAGCTGGCCCATATGTGCCCCGACGGCGTCACCTGTACATCGTTGACACCGTCCCCGATGCAGAACCACGCGATCGGCTTCCCATCTGCCCCGAGGACGTAGGCGTTGTGCTCGGGTCCGGAGTCCAAAGAGCGAGAGCGCGCGCCGACCACGAGCCACATTCCGTCAGGCATGGGCTGGACCATCGGGTACGCCACGGACACCGTTTGCATTGTCGTCTTCGCCGAGCTGTCGGGTGAGAAGGTCGTGATCTGCAGCGAGTAGGCCTCCGCGGACCTGCTGCGAGGAAACGATGCCCAACCGGGCGACAGCGCTCGTCCGCCGTACGTCGCCGACGGGTCTGCGGTGGAGGTAGCCAGAATCAACCGATCGAGGTGGTCGACGTCGGCGTACACGAGATCCCCCTCGTGGGACAGGGGCGCCGTCTCGTTGAGCGGCAGAGGATCCACGCCCGAGAACGCTGCCGCGCGAGCTTCGGTGATCTGCGCCTGGCGCTCCCGATCTCGCTCGCCGATCTCAGACGCTGACAGCTGCCCAACCGCGACTCCGTTCGGTTGTCGGTTGAATCGCAGTCGTCTGGTCGCTCGGCGGAGCCAGCCCATTCGGCCATCGTGCCAGATCGCCCTCGGACTTCTGGCCGATTCGCCCTGCAACACGCTGGCGAGCTGCCGACGGCGCGCACCGTCGCTGCGACGGGTGTTGCGACTCAGATACTCGAGACGCGCAGGCACTTGTGCTCCGCCGAAGCAGTCTCGTCGGCGTGCGGCGTGGCGGAGCAGTGAGCACTACTCCCGATCAATATCAGCAAGCATCGCTGGGAGGTCCTGGGCTTCGGCGAGGAGCTTGACGACATCGACGTGGTCAGGCGCCACGAAGTAGAACCAGCCACACGGGAAGCCGTCAATTCGTCTGAATCGCAGGCCCGGGATCTCGCACAGTTCACCGAGACGGGGTGAGCCTGCTCCTGGCATTCGACCGATCGCGTCGAGCGTCGCCACTGCGGCGTCGAGGAATCGCTGACCAAGGTCGTCGCTGCCCTCGCGGCGGTAGTAGCGGGTCCGGTCGACGAGATCGGCCTCGGCCAATGGCCGGAGCCGCATGGTGGTCACGCGTCGCCGTCGAGCGCTCGAACTCGCAGCTCGGCGATCACGTCGTCGGTGAGCTGGCGGCCCTCGCCGGAGGCCAGGCCATCGGCGATCAGGTCGCGCAATCGTTGAGCAGATTGCTGTTCCTGATCGCGTCGGACGAGCTCTCGCAGGTACTCGCTTGTGTTGCCGTAGTTGCCGTCACGCACGCGCGTGTCGATGTACTCGCGCATCGACTCGGGAAGGGCGAAGCTCATGGTGTTACGGCTCACGGGTGCCAGTATCGGACTTGTATCAACAGTTGTCAACAGATCGCCGGCGTCCGGCGTCGTGCACGGGCGGCGGTGGCATGAGTCGTCACCGCTCGTCGGACGGATCGGGTCGATCGGTTCGCCCGGCAGGCCCATCTCACGCCAGATGAGCGCCCGGCTCGCTGCCTGCGTCGTTCGAAGGGTTCGATACTCGAAGTCCATGAACTCATCGGGCATGTACAGGCTCATTGGGCCGGACCCACCAGCGAGACCTCGCGGCCATGCAGCACGCCATCGTGAGCTGTGCGGGAGCGGGCGTCGGCTGAGCCGCGTCAATCGGTCGCGCCGGTGCGACGGCGCCGGAGGGCGACGAGGCCGAGTCCCCCTCCGAGGAGCACCACTGCGGTTGGGACGAGGCGGACCGCGGCATTGCCGGTGCTGGGAAGCGTGCCGATGGGTTGTGGACGAACGGTC
Organism: Acidimicrobiaceae bacterium; assembly: GCA_002698945.1. GTDB lineage: Bacteria > Actinomycetota > Acidimicrobiia > Acidimicrobiales > Ilumatobacteraceae > Ilumatobacter. The sequence goes on along the minus strand of NZZV01000103.1, from coordinate 9,384 downwards.
GTCGTGGCCCCAGGAGGTGGTGGGCTGACCACCGGCTGCGTGGTGGTCGGCCCGGCGACCGGTGGTGTCGTGGTCGACGTGGTGGTGGTCGTGGAGGTCGTCGTGGAGGTCGTCGTGGTGCTCGACGACGGTGGGGGCGTCGCGAGCGTGGTGTAGTGGGAGATGTCCGTGGCGGTGACGACGATGGGCGTGGTGACCCCCCGACCGGTCGCGGTGGCCGCGTTGGCGTACAGGCCGGCCTCGGCCGTCCCGGTGTAGGTGCAGGTGACGGTGGCGTCGGTTGCGAGCGGGTCGCCCCACGTGCCACTCGATCGTGTGCAGCGGTCGGGGTCGAGCGTGACTGTCGGCTCCCGGTCGTCGGCGAGGGTGAGATCGGTCAGCTCGTCAGCCCCGACGTTGCGCACGACGTAGGTCCAGGTGACGGCGTCGCCGATGTCGACCGAGACCGCATCGCCGGGGGTCTCGGCAGGATCGCCGTTGGTGGTCTTCTCGATGCTGATCGCGGGGGCCGGGACCACGATCTGCGCGGTGTTGGTCGCTTCCAGCGTCTCACCGCCGGCGGAGGACGCGGTCACGGTCGCGGTGTTGACCGTCGTGCCGACTCCGAAGCCGATCGGTCGGCGGCAGTCGACCGTCGTGAGCGCGCCGGGCGCGAGGGTTCCGATCGCGAAGTCCGCGTCGCAGAAGAACGGGATCAGTGGGTCGACGATGGTGACGTCGTTGAGCTCGGTCTGGCCGGTGTTGGTGACGACGAAGCGGAAGCGCACGGGCCTGCCGGATGGATGGCGCCCGCTCTCGGCGGTGCCCTCGTCGGCGTCGAGGTAGGTGCCGCTGTCCGGTGCGGACTCGACGAGCTTGACGAGTGAGACGCCGACCGTGAGGTTGTCGATGGTGACGGATGCGCAGTCGTCTTCGGGAGCGGTGTCGCAGTTGCCCGGTTCGGAGTCGATGTCGTCGACACCGTTGGCGGTGACTTCGGCCTGGTTGGTCTGGCTGCCGACGGCGGTGATGATCGCCCGGTAGGTGAGGGTCGCGGTCGCGCCGACGTCGAGCGTGCCGACGGTCCAGACCCCGGTGGTCGGGTCGAACGATCCCCGATTGGCGACCGCGGACCCGGGGACCAACGCGAGTCCGGGCGGTAGGACGTCGGTGACGGCGACGCCGGTCGCCGGCGCGACTGCGGTGGTCTCGGCGCCGTCGTTGAGATAGGAGACGCTGCCATCGGCGTTGGTGGCGGTGGTCGTGCCGTGCGCGGCGGTGATCACGAAGGTGATCTCCTCGCCGATCGCGCCCGCCGATCGGTCAGCCGACTTCGTCAACTCGACGTCGCTCTGCGGGACGGTGAGGCCGACCTTGGGTGGCTCGGATGGCAGCAGCACGGTGTCGTTACTGTCGTTGGTGGCAACGACCGCGGTGGTGTTCCAGGCGACGTCGCCGACGTCCGCGTCGGCCGGCGTCGACATCGGCCAGGAGAACGTCGCTGCGTTGGTCGGGCTGGCGTCGGGGGTGAGCAGCCCGCCGGTCTGGCGGAAGCGCAGTGCGGTCACGGTCGAGAGATCGCCGGGCGGTGTCGTGCTCCAGTCGTCGGTGCACCCGGCCGGCCATGTCGGGCTGCCGTCGCCGACCTCGGGCCGGCAGGGGTTGGCCGCCGTCGAGTAGGCGACATCCCAGGTGATGCTCGGGTCCGAGGTGACCGTCACCGCCCCGGTGAGGACAGGTGTGAACGTCGAGCCCCGCGGCTGGGCGGCCTGGCCGACCGACACACCGGTGTCGCCGACGGTGGGCAGCACGTCGTAGAGCACGGCGTCGCGCAGGTCGGCAGCGCCCGAGTTGCGCACCGTGACCCGGTACCCGGACTCGCCGGGCAGCGACGGATCGGTGAGCGCCACCTTGGGGTAGGCGGCGTACGTGGCGTCGAGGTTGCCGCGCACCTGCTTGGTGACCGCGATCGCGGCGCCTCCGGCGGCACGTGTCAGGTTGGCTGCGGCCGAGCAGTAGTTGTCGCCGGCTGTGACGCCGTCCCCGTCCCAGTCCACCGTGTCGTCGGTCGCGGCCGGCCCGCCGCCCACGAACTCAGCGCTGCTCGTGCTACAGCGGTCGATCGCCACGCCGGGGACGAAGGCGCGGACGGTGTTCACCCGGGTCCCGATCCACGGATAGGAGCCGTCCGCGGGCGCGAACCCGAACCTGACGGCGAAGGGACCGGCGTCCAAGGCGCCGCCGGGTGGCACCGTAATCCTGATCAGCGTGCGCCCGGTGCCCTGGTAGTCGGGGATCTGCTCGAGCTGGTATCTGGACGCCGGCATCGGCTCGGCCGTGCTGTCGGGGCCGGGCGAGTAGCGAGCGCTCACGAGCGTCACGGCCTGTAGTTCGACCGGGAGGAGATCGGCGATCACCACACCGGAGCTCCAGAGCACGGGCTCGGCCGGGCTGATCGCCCCGCCGTGGAGCTCGAAGGTGCCGTTCTGCAGAGGGATCTTCCCGACGCTCGCGATCGTCTCGTCGATCCCCACGATCGATGCCTCCGCAGTGCCCGTCAGCACCGACGCCCCGACGGTGAGGTTTCGGGTCGCGACGTTCGTGACCCGATCCCCGACCTCGAGATCGTGGGCGAGATAGCCGTAGACCTGGGCGAGGTTGCCACGACCACCGCTCGCGACGGGCACCGCCACCTCCGTCCACCGGATCTCGGCGACCACGTCACCGGGTTGCGGGGTGAAGAGCCAGACCTCGGCGCCCGTCGTGTGGGTCTCCGGGTGGGCGATGAAGTCGCGAACCTCTCCGCTCGTCGTCACGTAGGTCGGGAGGTTGCCGTTGGTGATCGCTTGGGAGAACCCGGCGGTGGGGAACAACGACACGCTGCGAAAGCCGGTCACGATCCATGCCGGGTCGGTGCAGTGGTCGCCCGGAGCGTTGGAGGTATATGTGGCCGGGGACGCCCCGTCGGAGTTCGTCCTGCACGGTACGGGGTCGATCAGGTCGACGGTCCCGCTGATCGTGCTGCTGTTGCCGATGCTCAGCGTGAACGTGCTCTCGGCCCCGAAGCCGTTGCGGGGCATCTGGCGCGCGTCGCCGCGCCACGGCCCGACGAAGGTGTGGGCGTCGACACCCGAGCCACACGCTCCTTGCACCTGGGTGACGGGGGAGTCGGCGGCCTTGCAGAAGTCGCCCACCGCGACCGGGTCGCCGAACCCATGGTTCACCGAGTCGGACGCCGTCACGTCGGCGGCCGCCGCGAGCGGGCGGCCCGTCACCTCCACGGTGTTGGTGACCGTCGAGTCGGGGTCGACGGCTCCGATGTCGTACCGCACGTCGACGCTCAGGGTCTCGTAGCAGAACGACGTCTGCGCTCCGAGCTCCCACGTGACCGTGCCGGCCACGGCGTCGTGCACACCGCCGCCGGAAGCGGAGATGAAGGTGGCGCCGGCCGGGAGCGTGTCGACGACCGTCGCCGACTCCATGCCGAGCACACCGACCGAGCCGAGCCCCCGGGAGTCGCACACCGACACCGTGTAGCGAATGACCGTGTCGAGCGGGAAGGCGGTGCCATTGGGCGCGTTCGCCGGCAGCCGCTTGTCCACGCCGAGGGCGGGCGTCGCGGTGAAGGTCGCCGTCGCCGAATCGGAGACCGCCGGCGTATTGTCGCCGGTGACCGTCGCCGTGAACGTCGGGTCGTAGCCGTCCGGCGTCGTGATGTTCGCGGCCGTGAACCGCAGACCGAGCTGGAGCGACGCGCCGGCGGGGAAGCTCGGGGCGAGCGTGAGCTGCACGGCGTCGTTCACGATCGCCTGTCCGGTCACGAACGGGTGCGGATCGACATCGACGGTCGGGACGATCCCATCCGGGAGCGGGATCGTCACCACACCGTTGTCGCAGGTCGGCGACTCGAGCGCAGAGCACTGCACCGACAACAGGAACGACGACGGCACACCCGATTCGACCGGGTCCGGCGCGACCTGGTCGAACTGGATCTCCCAGGCACCGTCACCCGGGGCGGCGTTGGTGGCGGGGCTCGCCCCGACGACCACGAACGCGGTCAACACCAGCGTCGCGCCGATCGATACCGATCGTGGGACGTGGCGTCCCGAGCCTCGAGTCCTTGTTGCACAGCGCACGGCCACCTCCATCGCTGCGGGGTGCTGCCGCGCCCCGTCTCCATAGCTGTCACGCTGGTTCCCAAAGTGTTCGAGCGCACGCGCTCTGCGCGCCTTTCGCCCTCGATTTCACCCTGCATCGGCTACCGTCGGCGGTGGTGATGGCGGATGGCGTGGTCCAGCGGAAACGACTGTTCGACCTGTTGGCCGGGCCACCCGCGGTGCGGATCGTCGTCGCCCCGAGCGGGTTCGGGAAGACGACGCTCGTGCGGAGCTGGGCCGACGCCGCCCCCCGACGGGCGCTCGTGTGGGTCGCGATGGGCGAATCGATCACCACGCGTGCGGAGTTCTGGAAGCTCGTCGGTGCGAGCGCCGTTCGCAGCGACCATCTCGACGCTGGCACCTTCGCTGCGTTGTCGCGGGCGGTCGACACGCTGGACGATCCGATCCCCGCGGTCGCACGGTGCCTCGACGACTGCGGACCGATCCTGCTCGTGCTCGACGCGTACGAGCACGTGCGTGGTGTGACCGAAGCGATCGACGCCGACCTCCTCCAGCTCGCAGCCCAGGTCGCCCGTCTCGAGATCGTCGTCACCACGCGGGCCACCACGCGACTCGGTGACGACGTCGAGGTGATCCGAGGTCGGGTCCGGGTGATCGACGAGTCCGATCTGCGCTTCACCGTCCACGAGGTGGCCGAACTGCTCGAGCTGCACGCGCCGCAGCTCATGGGCGCCGCCGAGCGGATCACGGTCGACACGCGCGGATATCCGCTCGGCGTCCGCGCGGTCGCTCACGCGTTGCGAGGGCGCCAGCGGGTTCCGTCGGTCGACAGCGCCGCCTGGAAGCGCCTCGTCACCGCCGACCTCCGATCGCAGATCGACGACCCGGCGCTGGCCGAGTTCATCCTCGACACGAGCGTGCCGCCCTACGTCGATCGCGACCTGGCGCGCCGTTTGACCGAAGCCGACGCCGACGTGCTCCTCGCGGAACTGGAGTGGCACGGGTTCGGCAGGTGGATCCCCTACGCGCGCGACCAGCCGGTCTTCCAATACGTCGAGTCAGTGCGCGAGGTGTTCCGCGAGCGGTTGGCGGCGGAGGACCCCCGACGCTACGAACGGGTCGCGGCGATCTCGGCGCTCTGGTTGGACCGTCACGCCGAACACGGCGCAGCGCTCGCCTTGGCGATCGAGGCGCGCCAGTACGACCTGGCGGCCCGGATCTGCATCAGCCTGAGCGCCGCGGGCCCCGACATCTACACGACCGACATGTACGAGCGGCACCTTCGACAGGTGCCCCTCGAGGTCTTGCCGCGCCACCCGGAGCTGGCGTTCGCTCTCGCGATGGCGCATTCCACCAAAGCGGCAACACGTGGGGCGTCCGACGAGTACTTCCGGATCGCCGCCCGGCACGCGCTCGATGATGTCGGCGCACTCACGCCACAGGAGGTGTTGCATCGTCACGTGGGTCGCGAGGTGTCGCTCCGCTATCTCGGTCAGAGCCGGCAGGCGGCCGCTGCGGCGGAGGCGGGCTTGGCGCACCTCGACTCGATGTCTCCCGCCGACCGGGAGGAGCTCGGCGACTCATGCTCGATGGCGCTGGCGATCCTGGCGTACTCGCTGTTCTCGATCGGTGACGTCGATCGAGCGACAGCGTTGGTCGAACGGGCGGTCGCCTCGGCCTCCGGTACGTGGGTCCGCAACTACGTGTCGGCGTTCGCAGGCGGGTTCCACGGCATCAACGGACGCCTCCCCGAGGCGAGTGCGGCGATCGCCGCGATCGACCGCGACCGGTGGCCTGATCATCCCGACCGGGTCATCGGCGAGCGGCGTCTCCCTCACGTGCTCGGGGTGATCGGTCAAGCCACGCTGCGACTCGACGCGTTCGACCACGCCGCGGCGCTCGCCGAATACGACGAGGCGGATTGGCTGCTCGACGTCGCCCAGAGCTGGCCGTTCATCACGTGGACGTTGATGCACGCCCGGCTGGCGGCGGGCGAGGCCGGGACCGAAGCGCGCCGCGTCGCCGATGCTCTCGCCGGCCGACCGCCAGGGATCGGGCCCAACCTGGGCACCGCCGCGTTGGTGAACACGCTGGCGGTCCTGTGGCTGGCCGACGGCCAGGCCGCGAAGGGCCAGCCAATCCTGCGACACGACACCCCGTGCCGCGGCCAGCTGGCCCCGGCGCGTCTGCTCTACCAGCTCGTTGCTGACGACCCGGCCCACGTCGTGCGCGGTGTCGCGGCGCTGCTCGACGAGCCGGGGCACACCGTGCGGTCGCGCGCCGCGGTCGAGACGCTCGCGGCCGCAGCAGCGCTGCGGGCCGACAACGAGCCGACGGCAGTGGCACTGCTCGCGCAGGCGGCCGGCCGATTTCACCAGTACGGCGTGCGACTGCACCTGCTCTATCTGCCGGCTACCGACCTCGCCGCGTTGCGCGAACTGGCGGGCACGGCCGGTCGACCGGCCTGTGTCGCGTACCTGGCCGATCCGGTCGTCAGCCCGATCCAGAGCGTCGACCAGACCCCTGTGCTGCTGACGCCACGTGAGGTCGAGGTGCTGAGGGTCTGGGCGACGAGTCGGACGCGGGCGGAGGTGGCAACGGAGCTCTTCGTGTCCTCCAACACCGTCAAGAGCCAGCTCACCAGCGCCTACCGGAAGCTCGGAGTCAGCACCAAGGACGCTGCCATCCAACGCGCGATCGAGCTCGGTCTGTTCATCGGACCCGCGGCAAGGCGCCGCGGTGACGAGCGAAGCTAGTCTGGGATCCTCGAGGGCCGGGTCCGATCCATCGGCTGGATCAGCTGCTCGATGTGTTCCGTCGTGAGATCGAGGGCTTCGTTCGGGTTCATAGCCGCGTTGCCGGCGGGGTCTCTTTCCGTTTTCGGCCTCCGTTGCCCCACGCCGTGCGACCAGAGCCGTTGCTCCATTCCCCGTGCCGCCCGCCAGCGGAGTCGCCGGGGTGCCGAGCGCTGTCGTCGTCGTGTTGTCGTCGACCGACCGGATGTTTGCCCGGCGGCTGCACTGTCCCGATGTATCACCGGTGATACATTCACGAACATGGCTGATGTGTCGATCCGAGAGCTGCGCAACCACGGCGGTGAGGTCGTCGATCGCGTCGCCCGTGGTGAACGCGTGACGGTGACGCGCCGCGGCAAACAGGTGGCCGAACTCCGTCCCCTGCGCTCGAGCGCAGTGCCCATCGCTGAGCTGATGCGTCGGCGCGCCCACCTTCCTCTCGTCGATCCTGACGCGCTGCGCCGCGATCTCGATGCCGTGATCGACGCATCGTTGTGAACAAACCCGGCATTCTCGACACGAGCACGCTGATCCTTCTCGGACGGGTCACCGCAATCGATGCGCTGCCCGACGCAGCATTCATCACCGCCGTCACCCTGGCGGAGCTGTCCGTCGGCCCGCTGGTGGCCACCACCGACGAAGACCGTGCCGCACGGCAAGCCCATCTCCAGGCCGCAGAAGCAGACTTCGATCCACTTCCATTCGACGCCGCGGCCGCGAGAGCGTTCGGCGGCGTCGCAGCCTCATTGCGGCGCAGCGGCCGCACGACAACAGCGCGGGCCTACGACGCGATGATCGCAGCGACTGCAGTGGCAGCCGACCTGCCCGTGTACACCTGCAATCCGAGTGACTTCACCGGAATCGATGGGCTCGAGGTCGTGGGAGTACCCCACCCCGATCACGACTGACCTGGTGCGACGTTTGCGGCAGCGACCGGAGCGGGGTGCCGAGGAGTTCGGTGATGCGGGCGGCGTCGGTGGTCGCCACGTCGAGGAGTTCGATCCCGCCGACCGAGCCGGCGACGTCGAGCCGCACCGTGACCAGTCCGAGCCGGCGTTGGAACGGGTTCTGCGTGACGCCGATGCTCTGTACCCGGCGCACCGGTACGACCGTGCGCTGCCAACCGACCACGCCGCGTTCGGTGACGATCGCCGTGTCGTTCCACCCCGACTTCAGGCGCCGTCCCTCCGACCACCCGACGGGAACGGCGATCGCGGCACCGGCGACGGCGCCCGCCAGCGCGCCCACCCACCCTGCGACGAGCAGCCCGATCACGACGGCGACCGGGACCAGACGCAGCGTGCGGCGAACGATCGAGCGCCGCACGGCCGCCGGCGGGTGCCGGTGGGTGTCCGGGAACACGACATCGCGGATCAGTTCCGGTATCAGCGACTCGAGGTCGTCTCGATCCCCGATCGGAATGGAGGTCGACGACTCGCCGGCGCCGCCACCACCGCCGAGGTCGGCCGTGCGGACATCGAACGACGCGAGTCGCAGCCGGCGCCGGACCACGTGTGCGGCGAGGACGACGTACTGCACCCGGTCGCGTGGGATCGTCACCGTTCGCTGGTCGAGGAGCCCCCGCCGCACGACGAGGTCGTCGTCGACCTCCTGCACGACGAGGCCGTGGTGGCTGACCACCATGCCGGCCGCGGCGACGACCAGCCCGACCAACAGCAGCGCCCCGAGCAGCAGGGCGGGCGACGACTCGGAGACGACCGACCTCGCCGTTTCGGTGGAGTCGACGGCGAACTGGCTGTCGTTCACGAACTGCACGACCGCTGCGAGTGCGACGAACGGGGCCAGCCACAACGACCGACTCGTGAGTCCTCCGACGACCAGCTGGCCCGTGGTGAGCCGGAGCAACGGCGGCCGTGTCGGAGGCGGCCACGCATCCGTCGAGGGGGAGGGGACTGCTCCTGGGCGGTGTGTATCGCGGTGGCGGGCGCGCCACCTTTCGAGCGTGCCCGCCAGCGCCTCGGCGTCCTGCTCCGACAGCGCGTCGAGCTCGACCTGCGCCTCGGTGCCTCCACCGGCGAGCCCGACACGCACGACCGCGAGTCCGGTCGCGCGGTGACGGAGCTGGCGTCGTACCTCGACCTGCTGGACGCGCTGAGGTGGCACCACCTGGATGTTCCGCCAGACGATGCCCGAACGCACGACGAGGCCTTCGTCTCCGATCTCGTAGCTCGTTCGGAGCCAGACCAGCCACCGCCAGGCGACCAGGCCCGCCGCGAGCAACAGCATCGGCAACCACACACCCCGGGCGATCGAGAACAGCGCGACCGGCCAGGCTCGGACGGCGAAGAACAGACCCGAGACGAGCGGACTCAGCGGGTGCAGACGACGAGGGGCGACCTGGGGAAGCCCGCTGTCGGCGTCGGCGCCAGCGTCGGCGTCGGTCCCGGGTTCGTCGATGGGAGGCTCGACGTGACCGGACTCGGGAACCCGGTTGCCGGTCGACGGTTCAGGTGCCGTCATCTCGACCGGCG
>NZZV01000102.1 GCA_002698945.1 Acidimicrobiaceae bacterium | reverse complement strand
GTCGCCAGAAGAGATGTGGGCAGTCGACGACGCGCTCGTCACCGTGCTCGGGCTGAACTGATACGACGGCCACGCATATTGCTCGACTGGGGACGCGTCGGGTCCGCCCAGTACCGGCACGTCGGTGCTCGCTCAGGTGACCCCAAACGTGCGCCGCCGACGCTCTTCGTGGGTGCCACCCAACGCCGGTTCCGCGACACAGCCGCCGCTGGCTACGTACCGAGATGACGGGCGGCTGTCTGTAACGGCTCCCAAGTCAGCAGGTCCAGAAGGTCGTAGGCCACGTCGCGAATCAGACGTACACGCTGATCGAGCGCGTCGCGGTCGGTGAACTCATGGCGATGCGGGTTTGCCCGTTTCATTGCAACCATTGCAAGAGTTTCGCCGGAGTCTGGCATCCACCATCCGTGAACAACCCGATTCCGCTCTTCATTTGCGGCTCGGGCGCGTTCGAGGTCTGCGAGAACTCGAGTACGAACAGGCACCGGCCACGATCCGTGATCGACAATTCTCTTGCACGCCTCCAGGAGCCCGTGAACGCTGTGGGGCACGATGGACGTAGCGCGGGCGTTCCGGCCGAGCAGGTCGATGAACAACATCCCGAGTGAGTGCTCCAGCACATTGCCGTAAATGCATGCACGTCCGACCATTGACATCAGGTGATCGTCGTCGTCTGCGACCCAGAACTCGTACGTCTTCATTCCAACACCATGCCAGTCGAAGTAGCTGCCCCTGAACGCCCGATCAATGTCGAGCGCTATGTGCGCCGAGGATTGCGCGTAGTGCCGGTTCCTGAGCGGCTGGATCCAGGGGTCGCCCACCGTTGTTCTGGGCGGCACGCCGCCTTTCGAGAGATCTGCGACGAGGCGCCGTCACCGAGGAAGCTTCGGAACTTGCGTCGCTCCTGTTGAGATCGGCGGCCAGACTGGCGGAGTGGTCGTAGATCGGGACGTTGTCGAGCTTGCCACCCGGCTTGACGCCTCCGACCTGGATCCAGGATCTGCGTTCGTCAGGTTCGACCGCCAGGATTCGGGGTGCGTGTCGTACGGGATCGACGTCGACGGACACCGTTGGTTCGTGAAGACCGCAACCTCGACCGACGCTGCTGCGTCGCTCGAGAACGCACTCCGAGTTCATGACCGGTGCCAGCATCCGGCGATCGTCAGCCCCGTTCGAAGGCTCCGGATGCCGACGCTGACGCTGGTGTACCCGTGGCGCAACGGGACCGTCCTCAATCACGCCACGATCGCAGGCTCAAACCGGTCGGCACTCGAACGGTTCCATCAGCTCCCGGTGCAGGTGATCGAAAATGCAATCGCCACGGTGCTCGACGCGCATCTGGAAATTGCGCGTCGCGGGCTGGTGGCCGTCGACTTCTACGACGGCTGTCTGCTCTACGACTTCGATCGGGACGAGATGTGGTTGATCGATCTCGACGAGTACCGGCCAGGACCATTCGTTGTGAACGTCGATCGCCTCCCGGGATCGACGCGCTACATGGCGCCTGAAGAGTTCGTCCGTGGTGCGGTGATCGACGAGCGAACCACGGTGTTCGGTCTCGGCCGCATGATCCAGCACCTACTCACATCCCACGAGGGATGGCGAGGAACGCCTCGACAGCGCGCCGTCGCCGTCCGGGCAACCGACCCAGATCCGGTGAGCCGCTACGAAACGGTGGCGGTCCTGTTCGACACGTGGACGGCGACCAGTGACCATCCGCCGGCTCGATAGTGCTCCTCCTGAGTTCCGCCGTGCCCTGCGCGGGAACGGCACGTACGCGGGAGGCGAGGTGTCCCATATCGTGCGTCCCCCAATCGCAACAGCGACCATCACCTACCGCCGGCTGTGAGACATCCCGGTTGCCACTCGCACACCTCGTGGCTATTGTAGAGATGTAACTACATGAAGGCGTGATGATGACGCAGTTGACCAGCCGGGAATTCAACCAGGACACCAGCGGCGCCAAGAAGGCCGCCGAGAACGGCCCGGTCTACATCACCGACCGGGGCCGGCCCGCACACGTGCTGTTGACCTTCGACGCCTATGAGGAACTCATCGGACCCCACCGAGCACTCGACCTGCTCGCCGAACCGATAGGCGTCGCGGACGTCGAGTTTGTGGCACCGAAGAAACCCGACGTGGCGCAGCCCGTAGTCTTTGAGTGATGTTCGTACTGGACACCAACATCGTGTCCGAACTCCGCAAGGTGCGAAGCGGAAAGGCGAACCCCGGGCTTGCCGCGTGGGCCGAGCAGATCCCGTCGGCCAAGCTGTTCATCTCCGCGATCACCATCCACGAACTCGAGCACGGCGTGATCCTCAGAGAGCGTTCCGATCCCGCGCAAGGAGCGCTGCTCCGTACATGGCTCGACCAGAACGTGACCGCGGCGTTCAAGACCAGAGTGCTCCCGGTGGACGAGCGCGTAGCACGCCGAGCGGCCGCCCTGTACGTACCTGATCCGGCGCCGTTCCGCGATGCCCTCATCGGTGCGACCGCATTGGTCCACGCCATGACCGTCGTGACCCGAGACCTCAAGGACTTCCAGCGTTTCCAGGATCTCGACGTCATCAATCCCTGGACGTGACCTCCTTCGGCCTACATGGATCCCGGCCTCGTGCGTCCCTCGTCCGACGACGCGCTGACCGTCGGCATCCACCGACCGTCATCACCGCCTGATCAACCGTGACCACCGACTCACGCTGCAACAGCAAGCGCCGATCGCCGGCCACCTCGATCGAATCAACCTTCGCCTCACAGTTCCAGCGTCGGGACGGGTGGTGGTTGCTCTGCGAAGCAGGACGGGCTGCCTGACTTGTTGTCATGTGGCGAGTGCCCGGTAGAGCTCGCATGAGGACTCTTCGGTTGCCGAGGCGCAGCGCGTGATGCCCGTGGTTGAAGAATTGAGATTCCTGCGGCTCGATAGCGTCGGCATTCTGTGATCCCCGGCCCGATCGAGTGCACTACTTCTCGATCAGACACTCGCCAGACGAGCATGTTCTGCTCGGGGCCGAGTCGGCCGGAGCCAGAACGACGGCGGAGCCAGGACGACAGAGACGGCGTCGAGCTTCACCGCCACCAGAGGTCGTGGTGCATCGCCAGGCCCGACACGACGACGAGGACGGCGCATTCGGTCACCTGCTCGACGGCGCCGAGCACGTCGCCGGCCAGTCCGCCGATCTTTCGAACGGCGAGGACGACCACTGCCGCAGTGGCGAGCGCGGCGGCGGCCATCAACGGCAGTACCCACCAACCTGTGAGGGCGGCCACGATGCTGACTCCGGCGACCACGCCGAGCGCGGTCGGGATCGGTGACAGCTCGCGACCGGCCGACGCTCCGAGACCGCTCTCGCTCGCCGGTGGCGCCGACCGCATCGCCAGCACGGCGGCGGTGCGCCCGAGCGCATGAGCGGCGACGAACGCAGCGAAGACCGACGCGCTCGACACGATCGACGCGGCAGCGACCACCCGGACGACGACCGAACCGGTGAGTGCGGCGACACCGTACGTCCCGTGCCGCGAGTCCTTCAGGATCTCGAGCCGTCGTTCGACCGTGACACCACCACCGAACGCGTCGGCGATGTCGGCCAACCCGTCCTCGTGGAACGCCCCGGTGATCAGGAGCCCGGCGACGACGGCGAGCGCGGCGGCCACCGACGCGGGCACGAGCTCACCCAGCCCGACGGCGACCCCACCGACCGCGGCGCCGATCAGGGCCCCGACGACACCGAACCACGGCACCACCTTCGAGTGGGGGATCGCGTACGACGTCCGAACCGGGATCCGCGTCAGGAACTGGACGGCGCCGACGAAGCCGCTCACCCGAGCGACTCCGGATCGTGCAGTGGCAACGCTCGCCCGGCGACGATCAGGAGCGCCCGGTCGCTCGCGGCGACCCACCGTTGGTTCACCCGGCCCAGCAGATCGCGGTACGCCCGACCGAGCTCGGTCGGCGGGATCACGCCCAGTCCGACCTCGTTGGTGACCACGATCGTGGGCCCCGATCGTGTGGTCGCAGCGTCGATCGCGGCGTCGGTGGCAGCGAGCACCTCGCCCTCGTCCCGGCCAACGTGCAGCAGGTTGCCGACCCAGGTCGTCAGGCAGTCGAGCAGCACCACGCCCTCCGTCGCGTCTCGGAGAACGGCCGCGACGTCGATCTCTTCCTCGATCGTGATCCAGTGGTCCGGCCGATCGGCGCGGTGACGCGCGATCCGGGCGTCGAGATCGGCGTCACCCTCGATGCGTGGGCTGGTCGCCAGGTATGCGACCTCCTCGCCACCGGTGGCGGCCAACCGTTCGGCGAAGGTCGACTTGCCGGCGCGGGCGCCGCCGAGCAGCACCGTCAGGTGGGCCGGCGATCCGGTCATGCCATCGGTCAGTAGTCGATGCCGCGCTTGGCGCGGATGCCGGCCTGGTACGCGTGCTTGACCTCGCGCATCTCCGTGACGGTGTCGGCCAGCTCGATCAACTCGGACGGCGCGTCGCGACCGGTCACGATCACGTTGACGTGTTCCGGACGATTCCGGATCGTCGTGACGACGTCATCGAGGTCGATCCATCCCCAGGTGCAGAGGTAGGTGAGTTCGTCGAGCAGCACGAGGCGATAGTCGCCCGACTCGATCACCGACCTGGCGGTCGCCCAGCCCTCGCGGGCGTGGGCCTTGTCGACCTCGAGGTCGTCGCTGTCCCAGGTGAAGCCGTCGCCGAACGAGTGCCAGGCGACACCGAGCTGGCGTCCGATCTTCTCCTCGCCGACCTTCCAGTCGCCCGACTTGATGAACTGGCACACGGCGACGGGCCAATCGGCAGCGAGGGCGCGCAACATCACCCCGAACGCTGCTGAACTCTTGCCCTTCCCGTTGCCGGTGTTGACGAGCACCAGTGACGGTGCACTTCGCAGCCCGTCGGGACGTGGGTCGTCGGTGAGCGCATCGGTCGTGTCGGACGCGTCGGTCATGTGGGCGAGCATAGGGAGCCGGTTGCGATGCCGCGCCATGCTGGCGCTAGGGTGCTCGCTGCACGGTAGGTGCGAAGTCCGGTGAGAGTCCGGCGCTGTCCCGCAACGGTGATGTCGACAGGTACCGCGAGGTCCTGGTCGAACAAGCCCGGTCGAACCCTTCCGTTGCGCGTAACCCAGACCCTCGAGGCAAGGGCGGTTCGCAGGTCGGTCACGCCGACCTCAGACCCACTTGTCCTCCCAACGTGGAGGAATTTCCATGCATCAGCGTTTCTTGGCCGGCGTCGTCGGCCTGTCCCTGGTCGTCGCCGCGTGTGGCGACGATTCGTCGATCGAGCAGTCGTCCGACACGACGACCGCGATCACGACGTCCGACACGACGACACCGGACACGTCGCCCGAGACGACCGTCGAGACCGTCCCCGACAGCACGGCCACCGACACGACGGCGCCCACGACGGTCCCTGCGACGACCGACCCGGTCGACACGACCGATGCCCCCGACACGACCGGCGACGAGCTGCGGCTGTTGTCGCTGTCACCGACGCTGACCGAGATGGTGTTCGCGATCGGTGCCGACGACCAGCTCGTCGCCGTCGACTCGTTCTCGAACTACCCGCCCGAAGCACTCGACCTGCCCCACGAACTGTCCGCTTACGAGCCGAACGTCGAGGCGATAGCCGGGTACGAGCCCGACGTCGTGCTGCTCTCCGGTGACTTCACCGGGCTCGGCGATCAACTCGAGCCGCTCGGGATCGAGATCTGGGACGGTCCGGCAGCCGTCACCCTCGACGACACCTACGCCCAGCTCGAGGGGCTCGGCGAGCTGACCGGCAACACCGACGAAGCGGCCGAGGTCGTCGCCGGCATGCAGGCCGACATCGACGAGATCGTGGCCGGTCTCCCGCCGGAACCCGACGAACCCCTGACGTACTTCCACGAACTCGGCCCGGAGCTGTACACGGCGACGTCCGACACCTTCATCGGTGCCGTCTACGGGCTGCTCGGTCTCGAGAACATCGCCGACGCGGCGGCCGACGAGACGTCGTACCCGCAGCTCAACGCCGAGTTCCTCATCGACGCGAACCCGGATCTGATCTTCCTCGCCGACACGAAGTGCTGCGGTGAGTCGCTGGACACGGTCACCGCGCGACCGGGCTGGGACGCTATTGCCGCCGTCCGGAACGGCGCCGTCATCGAGATGGACGACGACATCGCCTCCCGGTGGGGGCCCCGCATCGTCGACTATCTCCGCACCGCCGCCGACGCGGTCCAGGCCCAGCTCGCGGCGGCCTGAGCCGCCACACGGACGACGGAGGCGACGATGGGGCGACGACGATGGTGACGACGAAGCATCTCGGTGTGGTCGGGTGGTACCTGTCCGCGGCTGCGGCGCTCGTCGTCGCCGTGCTCGTCGGCGCGATGATCGGGCCGGCGGGTCCGCCTGCGTGGCGGGTGCCGCTGGCCCTCATCGACCATCTTCCGTTGATCGACATCGACTCCGGTGTCACCGACGCCGAGTGGGCGATCATCTGGCAGATCCGGATGCCGCGGGTGGTGCTCGGTGGTCTGGTCGGCGGCATGCTCGCCGTGGCCGGATCGAGCTACCAGGGCGTGTTCCGCAACCCACTCGTCGACCCGTATCTGCTCGGGGCGGCGTCGGGTGCCGGACTGGGCGCCACGATCGCGCTCACCGTCGGTCGCAGCGCAACCGAGTCGTGGAGTTTCGACCCGGTCGTCGTCGTGGCCTTCATCGTGTCGGTCGTCACGGTCTTGGTCACCTACCTCGTGGGTGGCGCGTTCGGCGGCCGCGCCCAGTCCGGTGCCACGCTCGTCCTCGCCGGGGTCGCCGTGGTGAGCTTCACCACGGCGATCCAGACCTTTCTCCTCCAGCGCAACGTCGATCGTGTCCAGGAGGTCTACTCGTGGATCCTCGGACGGCTGTCGACCGCGACCTGGGACGACGTCACCCTGGTGCTGCCGTACGTCGCGGTCAGTGTGCTGGTCTTGATGTTGCACCGTCGGCACCTCGATGTAATGCGCGTCGGTGACGACGAAGCCGCCACGCTCGGGATGAACGTTCGCCGCACCCGGCTGATCATCATCGTCGCCGCCACCCTCGGCACGGCCGCCGTCGTGTCGGTCAGCGGCCTGATCGGCTTCGTCGGTCTCATCATCCCCCACATGATCCGAATCGCAGCGGGCGTCGGCTATCGACGTCTCATCCCGCTGTCGATGCTGATCGGTGGCGCCTTCCTGATCCTCGCCGACGTGCCGGGCCGGGTACTGACGAGTCCGGCCGAGACCCCCATCGGCGTCGTCACGGCGTTCCTCGGTGCGCCGTTCTTCATCGTGCTGCTGCGGATGCGGAGGATCGGGCCATGAGCTCGCTCGAACTCCGCGACGTCGCCGTGAGCTACGGCCGACACGACGCGCTCGCACCGTTCTCCGACCTGATCGCGCCGGGGGAGTGGCTCGGTCTGATCGGCCCCAACGGTGCCGGCAAGTCGACGTTGCTGCGGGCGATCGTCGGCCTCGTGCAGCGACGCGGCGAGGTCTTGATCGACGGTGGCTCGGTCGAGATGCACTCGTCGCGGCGTCGTGCGGCGCTCGTCGCCTACGTGCCCCAGGAACCGATCCTTCCCGACGACATGACCGCGTACGAGTACGTGCTGCTGGGTCGGACCCCGTACATCGGCTACTTCGCGACCGAATCGAAGCACGACCGAGAGCTCGCTCGCGACGTGCTCGACCGTCTCGACCTCGGGGGGTTCGCCGGACGGCGATTGGGTGAGTTGTCCGGCGGTGAGCGGCAGCGAATCGCGATCGCGCGTGCGCTCGCCCAGGAGGCGCCGGTCCTGCTGCTCGACGAGCCGACGAGCGCGCTCGATATCGGCCATCAGCAACAGGCACTCGAACTCGTCGAGCGATTGCGTCACGAGAACGGGCTCACCGTCGTCTCGGCGATGCACGATCTCACGCTGGCAGGTATGTACTCCGACCGGCTGGTGCTGCTGCACGGCGGCCGAATCGTCGCCGCCGGGTCGGCGATCGAGGTGCTGTCGGCCGACACGCTGCGCGAGTTCTACGGCGTGCGGGTGTCGGTACACCACGAAGACGACGGCACCGTCGTCGTCATCCCCCGACGCGAGACGCTCGACTCGTGAACCGCCCTCGACCCGTGCACCATCACGGTGGCCGGGTCGTCGCGGCCGCCGCCGAACTGGGGTGCGCGGTCGACGAGGTGCTCGACCTCTCCGCCAGCCTGAATCCATTCGCGCCGGACGTGGGCGCGATCGTCCAGCGAGCGGCTCGGCGTTCGGTCGCATACCCCGATGACACCGCTGCGGTCGCCGCCATGGCCACCGCGCTCGGGGAGCCCGTCGAGCGGGTCGTCCTGACGAACGGTGCATCGGAAGCGATCGCCGTGCTCGCCGGCATGCATCCGATCGGCGACGTCGCCGAGCCGGAGTTCTCGCAGTATCGGCGACACCTGAGCGACGTGCGGCCAGGTGCGCCGCGTTGGCGGAGCAACCCGTCCGCGCCCCTCGGCCGACTCGCGTCCGACGAGGATCAGGCGTTCGTCTGGGACGAGTCGTTCCACGCATTGGCGACCGGCCGGTGGAGTCGGGGCGAGTCGGCGACCTGGCGGATCGCCTCGTTGACCAAGACGTGGCGCTGTCCCGGCGTGCGGATCGGGTACGTGATCGCGCCGACACCTGACGACGCGCGGCACTTCCGGACCCGACTGCCGGAGTGGTCGGTGAGCGCGTTGGCCTGTGCGGTCGTCGAGCAACTCGCCGCCGAGAGCCGGCTCACGGAGTGGGCCGAACTGATCGCGTCCGCCCGCGCTCGACTCGTCGCAGAGCTCGCGCATCGCGGACTCGCCGTTCGAGACACCGACGCGAACTGGGTGTTGATCGACGATGCCGCTTGGCTGGTGGAGCCCCTGTACCGACGCCGGGTGTTGGTCCGCGAGTTGACCGATTACGGGTTGCCCGGCACGGTCCGCGTCGCCGTCGCCACCGACGACGACACCGACCGGTTGCTCAGCGCGCTCGACGGGGCGGTGTCGTCATGCGCCCGCTGATGGTGCTCGGGTGCACGTCGTCGGCCGGCAAGTCGCTCCTCACCGCAGCGCTCTGCCGCTGGTTCGCTCGTCAGGGCGTCGACGTCGCGCCGTTCAAGGCGCAGAACATGTCGAACAACGCCCGCGTGGTGGCGGGCGGCGAGATCGGCGTTGCCCAATGGCTCCAGGCCCGGGCCGCCGGCGTCGAGCCGAGCGTCGACATGAACCCCGTTCTGGTCAAGCCCGAAGCCGACACGCGGAGCCAGGTCGTCGTGCGCGGGCGACGGGACGCCGCCATCAGTGCGCTCCCGTGGGAGCGACGACACGACCTGCTGTGGTCCGCGATGTGTACGTCGTTCGACCGCTTGCGTGCCGATCACGAGCTCGTCGTGGTCGAAGGTGCCGGGAGTCCGGCCGAGATCAACCTGCGTGATCAGGTCAACAACCGCATGGTCGAGTACGCCGACGCCGCGTCGCTGCTGATCAGCGACATCGACCGCGGTGGCTCGTTCGCGCACCTGTACGGAACGTGGGCGCTCGTGCCCGATGCGACGCGGCAACGGCTGGTCGGGTACGTGCTGAACCGCTTCCGTGGCAACGCCGCACTGCTGACGCCCGGTCCGGAGCGACTCACCGAGATGACCGGAATGGCCCACCTCGGGACGATGCCGATGCTGCGGCACGAACTCCCCGACGAGGAAGGCGCCACCATCCGGTCGCTCGGACCCGTCGATGGCCCTCGTGTCGCGATCGTCCGGTTCCCGTACGGGTCGAATCTCGACGAGTTCCGACTGCTGCCGCTGGCGGCTCGAACGGTCTGGACCGACGATTCGACCGAACTCGACCGCGCCGACTGGATCGTCCTGCCCGGCTCGAAGCACGTAGCGGCCGATCTCGACTGGATGCGCGACCGCGGCTTGGCCGACGCTGTGGTCGCGGCGGCGTCGTCGGGTCGGAGGGTCGTCGGTGTGTGCGGCGGGGCGATGATGCTCGGACGCGCGATCCACGACCCCGACGCTGTCGAATCGGCGCGGCGCGATGTGCCGGGGCTCGGCCTGCTCCCGTTCTCCACCCGGATGGCGGTTGACAAGCTCGTCGTCCGGACGCGACTCGACGTCGACGGCGTCCGCGGCATCGACGGCTACGAGATCCGTCACGGCCGATTGGTGTCGACCGACACCGGCACCACGCTCGACCCCGGCACGCCGATCGGGCGCGGGTCGGTGACCGCCACGACCGCGCACGGTCTGCTCGAGGATCCGAGGTTGGTCGAGCGATGGTTCGGCCGGATCGTCACCGATCCCTTGCCGGCCACGTTCGATCTCCTCGCCGATGCAGTCGACGACCACCTCGACACGGCCGCGCTCCGGCGCCACACCGGATGCTGACCCCGCTCGTCGTTC
>NZZV01000101.1 GCA_002698945.1 Acidimicrobiaceae bacterium | reverse complement strand
GCTTCCAGGGCACAGGCCTCTACGACAACCTGGTGGCATGGTTCGAGATCCTCGACATCGATATCGAGGTGTTCGACGGTGGTTTGGAAGACATCGTGAACGCAATGAAGGATGGCCGTATCGTCGGATTCGCCAAGGCCGGAAACGGATTCACCGCAGACGCATCGATGCTCGACGTCGCGAGCTCCGTCCCCGTCAAGGCGCTCGGATTCTCCCAGGAGGACGTGGACAAGATTCTCGGGGCCTCACCGGACAACCCCGTCCTCTTCCAGTTCGTCGACATGGCGGCGGGCACGATCTTCGACAACGAAGACACGCTCATCTCGGTGGTCACGACGAACTACTTCGCGAACTCCGAGATGCCTCAAGATGTCGCGTATCGGCTGACCAAGGCCATGGCCGCCTCACTCGATGAAGCAGCAGCCCAAACGGGGATCGTCGGGGCACAGGGGGTCACCGCAGAGCTGACGACCTCGACGACCGAAGCGGTGCCGCTCTGCACCGGCGCCGAGCGCTATTTCAACGAGGTCGCGGGCTGATCTGTACGCAGGCGCGCGGTCGACGGAAACAACTGACACCAAGACTGACAGCAAAGGGATTCCCGATGACAATGACCGAGGAAAGTGCGACGAGTACTACTGTGGAGGATCGGTGGGCGGATCTCGTCGACTGTGATGCCCATTTCACGGAGCCGGCCGATCTCTGGAGTGCCCGGGTGCCGGCTGGTCTTCAGGGATCGGTGCCGGCGCAGCGCACCGTGGATGGGCACACGGCGTGGTACCTGAACGGTGAGCTGTGGGCGAGCATCGGCGGGAACACGATCGGTGTGGGTCGCCAGAAGAAGTTCGGCACTCATGTCATCCAGCCGTTCGATCTCGTCGACGAGTCATCGTGGGACGTGACGGCTCGGCTCAGCCTGATGGATGAGATGGGTGTCAAGACACAGATCATCTATCCCAACGGGGTCGGCTTTTCGTCGAACCACCTTCACGCCATCGACGATCTCGGTCAGCGAACGTTGGTCCTCGAGACGTACAACGACTTCCTGGCTGACATCCAGGAGGAGTCGGGCGGGAGACTGCTGCCGCAGGCCGTGTTGCCGGTCTGGGACATGGATCAGACGATTCAGGAGATGACACGGCTGCTCGATCGTGGGATCCGGGGTTTCACCTTGTCGGACAAGCCCGAGTTGCTCGGACTTCCCGAGCTGCCGCGTCCGTACTGGACGCCGATGTGGGATCTGTTCAACTCGAGTGGGGCCGTCGCCAACTTCCACATCGGAGCCGGCGCGACCCGGGAGGACGTCGAGGCGATGCGTGCAGGCACGGACGCATCCGACCCGGATGCAGGTGTCAAGCACGTGAAGCCCGCCTGGAACTCGCTCAGTCGGCAGCGGCGACTTGCGGCGCATTCGACGCAGATGTACATGAGCAACGTCCGGATCATCATCAACTTCTGCTACAGCGACATCCTCGATCGATTCCCGAACCTGAAGATCGTGTCGGCCGAGAGCGGGATCGGCTGGATCCCGTTCGTCTTGGAAGCGGCTGAATGGCAACTCGACGAGATGGTGACCGACCATCGTGAGCTCACATCGCAGTCTCGGCGCCCGACCGAGTTGTTCCGTGACCACTTCTACGTGATGTTCTGGTTCGAGACGATCGGCGCGGAGCGGCTGATCGACGCGATCGGCGTCAACAACATCCTCATCGAGACCGACGTGCCACACCCCACCTGCCTGTACCCGAACCCACGCGAGCACTTCCAGTCGGTGCTCGGACATCTGCCAGATGCCGATCTGGCTCGCATCCTGCGCGACAACGCCAACGAGCTCTACCGGGTCGGCTGAGGCGGGCCGCGCACATGAACGACAGCACCGCGCCTCGCATCGCCCCGCGCACCGATGACGAGCTCGACGACTACGCGGCCGAACTCGTCGGTGTCGGCACCGGCGCCGACGCACCACCTGCGCACAACCTCATCCGCACGCTCGCCTGGAACCCCGGGCTGCTCCGGCGATGGATCCCCTGGGGTGGCCGCCTCCTCAACGGCGGCAAGCTCCCGCCGCGCGCCCGCGAGGTTGCGATCCTCCGGATCGCAACCCGCACGGGTTCGAACTACGAGTGGTCACAACACGTGAGCATCGGAGTCGGCGCCGGGCTCACCCGCGACCAGGTCGATCAGATTGCGGGCGACGACGCGACCACGTTGGAACCCATCGACCGCACGATCATCGCCGCCATCGACGAGCTGGTCGACGATGCCGTCATCAGCGAGCAGACCTGGTCCGAGCTCGCCGAGATGTTCCAGCCCGCGCAGCTGGTGGAGCTGCCGATGCTCGTGGGCGCCTACATGGGCATCGCCTACCTGACGAACAGTCTCCGGATCGCGGTCGAGCCCGGCCTCGAATCGCTGCCGCGACGCCCCGACCGTTCCTGAGTCGGTAGCCACGCGCTGCGGGCTCACGTGTCATCAGGGGTACGGATGTCGTCGGGTTGGTGGGGTTCGAACGCCTCACCAACCGTCTCGGCGAGCACGCGTGAACGGTCGGCCTTCATCGAGAACCCGATCGACGCGATGAGCACGATCGCGATGACCGTGAGGGACAGCCAGGTCGGGATGTGGTACCAGCCATGGATCAGCATCTTCACACCGACGAACGCCAAGATGATCGCCAGCCCCTCCTGGAGGTACGCGAACCGGCTGTGCATGTCGGCGAGCAGGAAGTACAGCGCCCGTAGTCCCAGGATCGCGAACGCGTTCGACGAGAAGACGATGAACTGCTCACGGCTCACTGCGAGCACGGCGGGCACGCTGTCGACCGCGAACACCACGTCGGTTGCCTCCACGAGCAGCAGCACTGAGAACAGCGGTGTCGCGATCCGGTGTCCGTGCCGTCGGGTGAACAGCTTCTGACCGTCGAGTTCGTCGGTGGTCTTCACGAACCGGTTCACCAGTGCCAAGAACCTGCTCTCGGCGGGGTTCACGTGGTCGTCGTCGGTGAAGACCAGTTTGCCGGCGGTGTAGAGGAGGAACGCACCGAACACGTAGAGCACCCAGTCGAACCGGTCGATGATCGCGACGCCGGCGAAGATGAAGATCGCTCGGAGGACGAGCGCTCCGAAGATGCCCCAGAAGAGGACGCGGTGCTGGTACTTCGGGGGGACTCGGAAGTACCCCAAGATCAGTGCCCAGACGAACACGTTGTCGATGCTGAGGCTCTTCTCGATCAGGTATCCCGAGACGTACTCGCCGCTCGCGGCCCCGCCGAACCACCACCACACCACCAAGGTGAAGGCCAATCCGCAGCCGATCCACACGGCGGATTCGATCGCCGCCTCTTTGGTTTCGACAGCGTGCGCTTCTTTGTGGACGACGAGCAGATCGATCAGCAGCAGTGCCACGATGACGCTCAGCAACGCCGTCCAATGCCACAACTCGACATCGAGAATCGCGAAGTTGTCGCGAGGTGTTCCCTCGGCGGCAAACAGTGCGTTCACGGGTGGGACCTCCAAGTTGATCGTGCTAAGAGAGAGATGTGCAGTACGTGCCGCGGCCGCATCACGCGGCTCGACCGCCACACGCGGCACGTCGGGCTACAGGTGATAGATCCGCGCCGCGGTGTCGTGGAGCACCTTCTGCTTGATGTCGTCGGCTACGCCGTTCAAGCTCGCGTGCGCCATCTCCGATGGCTTGTCGGAGATGGACAACGGCCCGGGCGAGAGGCTGGTCGGGTGCGGGAAGTCACTCTCGAACATGACGTTGTCCGGAAGCAGGTCGATGACGCGGCGGATCGCTTCCCGCTCGAACCAGAACGAGCCGTAGACCTGGCGACGGAAGTAGTCCGATGGTAAGTCCATGTCGGGGTTCTCCCGGTCGGCGAGGTAGTTCTTCCAGTGCCAGTCGAGGGATTCGAGGAGATAGGGAATCCAGCTGACGCCGCTCTCCACCGAGACGAAGTTGAGCCGAGGGAACCGGTGGCAGATGCCCATGGTGGTGATGTCGGCGATCGCTTGGGCGTTCGCGAGCATGCCGATCGGCGTCACTCGCGAGTGCTCGGCGCCGGTGATCGTCATGCGCCCCTTCATCTCGTCTTCGCTGAGCGCGCCGAATCCGATGTGGAAGTTGATCGAGAGCTCGAGTGTTTGTGCCAGCTCGAAGATCGGGTTCCAGTGCGGGTCCCACAGTTGGGGGAGGCCGACCTTGGTGAAGCTGTTGGCGAACACGATCCCCTTGTGGCCCGCCGATGCACATCGGGTCATCTCGGCGGTCGCGAGCTCGACGTCCCAGAAGGGGAGCAGCATCAACGGCACGAGCCGGTTCGGGTCCTCTGCGGCGAACTCCGTCAGGAAGTCGTTGTATGCCCTGATGCAGTCGTGGGTGAGCTCGAGGTCGGTCGAGCGGAAGAACAAGGGCATGTAGAACGCCAGGATGTTCGGGTAGAGCACCTGGGCGTGGAGGCCGTACTCGTCCATTCGATGCAGGCGCGCCGCCGGGTCCCACGAGGCCGGGTCGGCGGCGGCGAGCGTCGGCGGGTAGGGCGGAGACGTTTCGGCCCAACCTGCGGGTGCGAACTGCCCGGATCCGGCGATGCGGTTGCCGCCGACCGTCCAGAACTCGCGACCATCCGGCTCGGTCACGACGTGGGGCACACGATCGCCCCACTTCTTGCCGAGCCGCGACGTCCACAGGTCGGTCGGTTCGCTGACATGGGTGTCGCAGTCGATGATCAGTCCGGTGGTCATGATTCCCCTGGTTTCCCTCGTCCGGTCGCCGGAGGCGATCCGTAATCTCTGTTGATCGTAGTCATAGAACACCGGTGGGGGCGAACCGCCTGAATCACGACGTCGCAGCGGGGTCGACGAGACCGAGAGCGTCGATCACGGTCGGTACGAACGCGCCCCACCAGGCCACCGTCAGGACCAGATCGACCATCGCTCCCTCACCCAGGACCTTTGTTGCGGTGGCCCAGTCGTCGGGCGTGATCGCCCCGTCGGCGATCGCTCGCGAGGTTCGCAGCGCCATCTGTTCGAGGTCGGTGAACGACGACAGGTCGTCCAGGGTGCCGGTCGCGAGCACCGCCCGCTCTTCATCGGTGACCCCGGCGTCGGCAGACATCGGCACGTGCTCCGCCCACTCGTACCGCACGTCGAGGTGCGCTGCGAGGTGGAGAATGACACACTCGCGAACTCGGGCCTGCAACCGCGAACGGTTGAGGAGCGCATCGGCCATGTGCACGAAGGGACGGAACATCCCGGGCGAATTGGCCGCCAGTCGGATGATCGCCAGATCCTTGCCCCCAGCCTCGAGCTTGCCGAGGGTCCGCGCCACGTCGCCCTCGGTGTCGGAAGACGATCGAAATGGGAGCCCGCTGTGTCCGGCTCCAGCCTGTGTCGGTCCGTTCGTCACCATTGAGCCAGTCCTCGCAATCGATCGGTGATCGTTGTTCGTCGGGAAGCCAAGCGGCCTCGAGCGGGGGTGAGTAGGGCGCGGGGCTCGGTCCGGCCCCGATCCGGAATGGAGGCGCATCCAGGTCGGAGAATGCGACGTCTTGGACGGCAGCGACGACTTCGGAGGCGAGACCGAACGGGAGCGACGACTCCTGGCAGACCGCGAGCCGAGCGGTCTTCGTGACCGACTCGGCGACGGTGGCGACATCGAGCGGCGAGATGGTCCGCAGGTCGATCACCTCCACGTCGATGCCTTCGCCGGCGAGACGGTCCGCCGCCCGCAGGCATTGGTGAACCTGCCGGCCGACCGCGGCGACGGTCACCCGCGTGCCGGGACGAACCACGCGCGCCGATCCGATGGCACCCGATGATCGGCGCGGAACTCCGTCGCTTTGGTCCCGTACAGATGCCGGTGTTCGATGAAGATCACCGGGTTGGGGTCGTCGATGGCGGTCCGCATCAGCCCGTAGGCGTCGGCTGGAGTGGAAGGCATGACCACCTTGAGACCGACGACCGCTCCGAGCATCGCCTCGAGACTCTGGGAGTGCTGAGCCCCTGCCGATCGCCCGGCGCCGTACTGGGTGCGTACGACGAGCGGGATCTCGACCGCGCCACCGGTCATGAATCGGAGCTTCGCGGCCTGGTTGAGCAGTTGGTCGAAGCACACGCCGATGAAGTCGATGAACATGATCTCTGCGACCGGCCGCATGCCAGCCATCGCAGCGCCGACCGAGGAGCCGACGATCGCCGACTCGGAGATCGGTGTGTCGATGACCCGATCGCGGCCGAACCGTTCAGCGAGGCCGGCGGTCACCCGGAAGATTCCGGTACTGACGTCGACGCCCACCAGGTACACGCTCGGGTCGGCGTCCATCGCCGCTTCGAGCGCTCGGTGGATGGCGTCCATGTAGCGCACCGTGCCATCGCCGCGTTGGCCGGTGATCATGACGTCGCCATCGTTCGCCGGGCGCGAGGTGGGTGGTGCGACCACCAGGTTCGACAGGTCTCGAGGCCGCGGGAGTGGGGCACGGCGCGCCGCAGCGAGTGCTTCGTCCATCTCGGCGTCGACCTGGGCGTCGATGTGTCTCGCCAACTCGGGATCGAGGTGGAGTCGGGCCAGTGCGATCGGGTCAACGAGCTCCATCGACTCGCGTGCGCCCTCGGCCCGGTAGTCGAGGGGGTCGCCTTCGTAGTGGCCATGCCAGCGTTCGACTTCGACCTCGAGCAGCGTCGGTGCGCCTCCGCAACGGAGATGCTCGACCAGATCGGCGGCCGCTCTCGCGACCTCGCGCACGTCGGAGCCGTCGATGCGGACTGCCTGGATGGCGTACGCGCCGGCGCGTTCCGAGGGAGTGACCGGGTGCTGGGTCGCGCCCTTCGCTGAACTCCGCGACGTGGTTGTTCTCGCAGACGAACAGGACAGGAAGCGCCCGGATCGCGGCAAGGTTCATCGATTCGTGGAACGTGCCCTGGGCCACGGCTCCGTCGCCGAAGTACGACACGGCCACGTCGCCGTCGCCGCGAGCACGCGCCGCAAGGCCGGCTCCGACTGCGATCGGGAGCCCGGCGCCGACGATGCCGTTGGCACCGAACACACCGATGCGTGCGTCGGCGATGTGCATCGAGCCGCCCATACCGCGACAGAGCCCGGTCTCACGACCCATGAGCTCGGCGAACATTCCGGTCACATCGGCGCCCTTGGCGAGGACGTGGCCATGCCCCCGATGCGTCGACGTGATGACATCGGTCGCGCGTAACGCGTCGCTCACGCCCGCCGCAACCGACTCTTGGCCGATCGACACGTGGCAGAACCCGGGGACCTCGCCGTCCGCGTACAGACGTGAGACCCGTTGTTCGAAGGCGCGGATGCGCCGCATCTGCCTGTAGAGCGCTTCGAGACTCGTCGAATCGCTTCCGGTGCGGTCGGCGGCTGCGACGCTCACGCGTCGACGCGGGCCAGCAGGTGATTCGCGTCCTTGTACTGGTGGAGGAGCACGGCCTCGCCGGTGGGCAGTTGGACGGCGGGGTTTCCGGCTGCGATTGCTTCGTCGTAGACACGAACGATCTCGCGCGCTCGTGCGATCTCCTCCTCGGAGGGGGTGAAGACTTCGTTGATGATCGGCACCTGGGGCGGATAGAACGAGCAGTACCCGGTGAATCCGAGCCGGTGGTCCCCCTCGATCTGTCGACGGATCTCGACGAGATCCTTGAGATCGGGTGCGAAGGCGATGCTCAAGGCCGCGACGCCCTGACTCTTGGCGGCGAACACCGTCTCCAACTTGGCCCATTCGAAGGCATGGTTCAGCGTGCCGTCCGGTCCGTACAGGGGAATGCCGGCATCGACGTGGAGATCGCCCGGACCGAACGTGGTGGCCACGATGCTCGGGTGCGAGAAGATCGCGTCGGCGTCGAGGACACCACGCATCGACTCGATGCTGGCGACGAGTTCCGGCGACGCGCCGTTCTCCTCGCAGATCGAGATGACCTCGTTGACTTCGTCGAGTGTGTCGATCTTCGGGTACATCAGCGTCGTGACGCCGGCGCGCGCCAATGCGATCAGGTCGTCGCGTCCCCACGGGGTGTCGAGGCCGTTCGCGCGTGGCACGGCCAGACGTCCCCCGAAGTACTCGGGCCGGCCGAGGTACTCGACCACGCGAGCGCGCGCCTGCTCTTTGAGCGGCGCGGGCGCAGCGTCCTCCAGGTCGAGGATGAACGCGTCGGCAGGAATCGACGGGACCTTCGCCCACTTGTGTTCGTTCATGATCGGGCACTCGAAGAGGCACCGAACGCGACCCCAGGCTGGTGAGCGGAACTCCATGGATGACTCCTTGTTGCACGTGGTGTCCTGCACGGCGCTGGACGACTCGCTGGAATGGCACGTTAGTCGGTCGGGGCCTATCCATGCGAATGATTCGTTGACATAGTGGGTCGGGGTCGCTACGGTCCCGTCGATGTCATCAGCAGCCACGCCGCACGCACCTTGGCAGGTCGGCTTGTTCGCGCGGCCGCATCAGGTCCCGACCGGTCGGTGGCAGGACATCCTGCACGTCGCTCGCGTCGCCGACGAACTCGGATTCCACTCGATCCATTTCGGTGACCACCTGGTGATCGGACCGGACACCGACCGATACCCGTATGGCGAGTTCCGCCACGAACCCGATGTCCCGTGGCCGGACCCCATCACCACCTTGGCGAGCGTCGCGGCGGTCACGACCCGTTTGCGGCTCGGGACCAGTGTGCTCCTGCTGCCGATGCGGAATGCGATCAGCGTGGCCAAGTCGGTGGCCACACTCGACGCGTTGTCGGGCGGTCGCGTCGACCTCGGCGTCGGAGTGGGGTGGCAGGCAGCGGACTTCGCAGCCGCGGGAGTTGGCTGGAACGAACGGCACGACCGATTCGACGAGTCGATTCGTGCCTGCCGGGCGATCTGGGGTGAGCAGCCCGTCAGCTTCTCCGGTCGATGGCTCGAGCTCGATCAGGTGTACGTGTTCCCGCGCCCGGTCCAAGATCGGCTCCCGTTGATGTACGGCGTGGCGATGACCGAGGCGAACGCTGAGCACATCGCAGCTTGGGGAGATGGCTGGTGCCCCGTCGGGTTGAGCAACGAGCAACTGGCATCGGGGATCGACCTCCTCCGCAGGACGTGCGAGTCGCTCGGCCGCGACCCGGCATCGATGACGATCCGCACTCGACCGGAGCAGATCGTCGATGCTGCCGGCCGAATCGATCTCGTCCGAGCGGTGGAGGCGGCCCGGGTACAGCGAGAGCTCGGCGTCAACCTCACCACGATCGGTCCCTTGGCGGGGTACTCGTCACTGCCGGAACTGGAAGATGCCCTCAACACGCTCGCTCAGCTCACGCGGACTGCCTGACGACACACCAAGATCGACGCTCGTTTTCTGGCGCCTCGCATTGACGGGCTAATCCTGCGCATAGTATTGTTGTTTACCGATTCGCGTTTTGCCGAGAGGAAGTACATCCCATGACCATTGTTGATCCCCGTCCCGCCGACACCGTCGACGCCGACACCGATCCGTTGCAGGGCGTCAAGATCGTCGACTGTGATGCGCATTGGACGGAGCCGGCCGATCTCTGGTCTTCTCGGGCGCCGGAGTCGATGAAGGATAAGATTCCCGTTCAGAAGACGGTCGACGGGCGTACTGCCTGGTTCCTCCATGACGAGGTGTGGGCGAGCACGGGCGGTAACACGATCACGACCGACCGCAAGAAGGTGCTGGGCGCGCACATGTTGCAGCCGTTTTCGGCGGTCGACACGTCGGCGTGGGCGGTGAAGGAGCGCTTGGAGTTGATGGATGACATCGGGATCCACGCTCAGATCTTGTATCCGAACGGCATCGGGTTCTCGTCGAATCACCTCTTCGCGATCGAGGATGATGCTGAGCGCACCGCGATCTTGCAGATGTACAACGATCATCTCGTCGAGGTGCAGCAGTCGTCGAACGAGCGGCTGTTCCCGCAGGCCGTGTTGCCGATCTGGGACATGGAGCTCACGGTCAAGGAGATGACCCGGCTGATCGATCAGGGGATCCGTGGTTTCACGCTGTCCGATAAGCCCGAGTTGCTCGGGCTGCCGGAGCTGCCCGAGCCGTATTTCGATCCGATGTGGGACGTGTTCAACGAGTCGGGTGCGGTCGGGAACTTCCATATCGGTGCTGGTTCTCGCCGTGAGGACATGGAGGCGTTGCGCAATTCGACCAGTATCGAGGTCAAGCACGACGAGCAGCCGCCGGTGCCCGAGGTGACGCCGACGGTGGCGGCGCCGACGTGGCGGACGTTCGGTCCGCAGCGCAAGCTCGCCGTCCATGCGACGCAGATGTACATGAGCAACGTCCGGATCATCGTCAATCTGTGCAACAGCAACCTGTTCGACCGATACCCGAACGTGAAGCTCGTGTCTGCAGAGAGCGGGATCGGTTGGGTGCCGTTCATTCTCGAGGCGATGGAGTACCAGTACGACGAGATGATCACCCAGCCGAGTGAGACGTCGTTCGCCAAGCGTCGTCCGGTGGAGTATTTCCGTGATCATCTCTACGTCATGTTCTGGTTCGAGCAGATCGCGGCCCTCAAGAATCTCGAGGACGTGGGCATCAACAACGTCCTTGTCGAGACCGACGTGCCCCATCCGACGTGTCTGTTCCCGACGCCGCGTCATCACTTCGCCCGGGTGCTGCGCAACGTCGACGATCACGCCAAGCAGCGGATCCTCCAGGACAACGCAGCTGAGTTGTACCGGATCGACCTCTGATCCCAACCCCCGACGACGCGCCGGTCCCGAGTTCGGTTCGGGGTCGGCGCGTCGTCGTGTTGGCGGTCAGCCGCCTCGCGACGCCCCACGATGACAGGAGCCACCATCATGACCAGCCAACCTCAGCTCGATCACGCCGCCCTCGATGGGCTGCGGGTCGTCGAGATCGCCCAGCTCATCGCCGGGCCGATGGTCGGCAGCTTTCTCGCCGACTTCGGCGCCGACGTGGTGCACGTCGAGGACAACAAGCACGGTGACCCGGCGCGTTACACCGGCCTCGCGAAGGATGGGGTGTACCTGTGGTGGAAGGTGTCGGGACGCAACAAGCGGTCGGTCACGCTCAACCTGCGCACCCCTGAAGGTCAAGACGTGGCGCGCCGCTTGTGCAAGTGGGCCGATGTCGTCATCACCAATTTCCGATACGACACCTTGGTGCGGTGGGGACTCGACTGGGAGACACTCCACGCCGAGAACCCGAAGCTGGTCATGTGTCAGATCACCGGGTTCGGAGCGACATCGTCGCAGCGCAACCGTCCGGGCTTCGGCAAGGTGGGCGAGGCGATGAGCGGGGTCGTTCACATCACCGGTTTTCCGGATGGCCCGCCGGTGCACACCGGCTTCTCGCATGCGGACTCGATCACCGGACTGTTCGGCGCCTTCGCGGTCCAAACCGCGTTGTACCGCAAGTCGAACGACCCAGACTTCGACGGGGAGTACATCGACATCGCACTCTTCGAGGGTCTGTATCGCCTCATCGAGTGGCAGGTCATCTTCTACGACCAGACGGGCGTTCCGCCGATGCGCGCCGGGAACCAGCTCGCCAACGCGCCGGCGGCGGTGATCAACATGTATCAGTCGAGTGACGGGCAGTGGATCACGGTCACGACCGGTACCTGGAAGTCGGTCAAGAAGGTCGCCGCCCTGTTGGGGGAGCCGCCCGAGGACTACGCGACTCCGGAGCTTCAGTGGGAGCGAACCGATCGGCTCGACCAGCTGCTCCGAGAGTACGTCGAGAGCCGACCGGCCGACGACGTGCTCGCGGCGATGGCATCGGCCGAGGTGGTCGCATCGGTCATCTACGACGTCGAGGACATCATGAACGACCAGACCTATCAGGAGCGGGAGGACATCATCCAGGTCGACGATCCCGACCTCGGCCCGGTCCGCATGCAAGCGGTCCTCCCGAAGCTGTCCAACCACGGTGGCAAGGTCTGGCGAACTGGACCGGCGCTCGGTCAGGACAACGAACTGGTCTACAAGAAGTACATCGCGATGACCGATTCCGAGTACGACGACCTCGTTGCCGCCGAGGTCATCTGACAACGACCTAAGAGGCTGTCCGAATAGTTGCACCTGTTAAACGATCAGATTGCCGTGGGGCAGATCGCCACGCTGCAACAACTCGCGCAACAACGCCGCGTCCGAACGATCCGTCTTCGCCCGCCGCTTCGGCCCCACACCCCCGCCACAGCGAGATGACCAGGGGATACGACGCGCGGCCTGCGTGTCGGCCGGCTCGGCCAGATGCGCCACGAAACCCGCCGCGGTGATTGTGGTCGTCACGGTCGATGCGCCGCGCACGGTGCGGGCATCGATGATCCCCGCCGATGGTTCGGCCTCGCGCCCTTCGCTGAGACGCACCAGGTTGCGAAGCCGATCACAGACGCGTTCGCAGGTGCCGTCACGTGACCAGGTCACGTGATAGTGGTGCACCGTCGACCACGGCGGATACTTGGCGGGCAGATTGCGCCACTGACACCCGGTCGCAGCCACGTAGAAGATCGCGTCAGCAATGGCTCGACGCGTGTGCTTTCTGGGCCGGCCCATCTTCGAGCGTGTTGGAGGATCGAGCAGATCAGCAATCAGTTCCCACTCGTCGTCGGACAAGTCGCCGCCGGGGGTTTGCCACGTCTTGGAGGGTTCAGGCGCTGGGAGTTCCATCCGTCAACAGTACGGCACCCCGAGTCATGGATCCCGCCGACAGCGGTGTTGGAGTGGCGCGAACGCGTGCGGCTCTACAAGTCGCTGGTCGATCAACGCTCGGTGTGGACCCAGCGGATCCATGCCGAGTTGTTCCAGCACGGGGTCTCGATCCCCGAAGGCCAGATCCGGTCAGCGACGACCCGGGCCGAGCTGGCCGACCACACCGGGTTGAGTCCGGCAGCACACCAGCGGATCCGGGTCGGGTACGCGATGATCGACGCCGCCGACGCCGAGGCCAAACCGCTCAAGACAGCGTTGACCCGGTTCGGGACCCGGCAGCCGGCGTGTCGAGCGCTGGTCGACACCCACTACGGCATTGGCGGGTTGCTGTCGGTCGCGATCTGGTCCGAGCTCGGCGATTGTCGACGCTTCACCCGTTCCGAACAGGCAGTGCGTCACAGCGGCCTCGACGTCACCGTCGACGCGTCGGATCTCCGTCGGGCGCATGGGCATCTGTCGCGGCAAGGACCCTCGACGTTGCGGTGGGCGCTGTTCGAAGCCGCACACAACGCGTCACGACCCGGCAGCCCCGACCACGACTACTACACGACAGTGAAACAACGTCACAACGGCAAGATCGCGGCGATCTCGGTTGCTCGCCAGTTCGCCCGACGCTGCTATCACATCTTGCGCAACCTCGACCCCGACATCGTGTACGCGATGCCGGCCTGACGATCGCTGGTCACGACGGTCACGGTCTCCCATTCGAACATCACGGGTTGCCACCGCGGTCTGCTCCTGCCATGGGCGTGCCCGCCGCCTCCCGGGGCGGACGGCCATATAACACTGACGCGACCGCGCTCTCCGCTTGCGGGGGACACCCGATCCCGATTGTTGTCGCCGACGACACCACGTTCGTCGAGCACCCAGGTAACGCAGGGAGCCCCCACGCCGCCGCCGACCGGCCCATCGACAGTCTGCACCAGCCCTCGGGTTGGTCAAGGTCGTACGTCCTCGCTGCGCTGCGGGCGCTCCACCTTGACCAACACCATCGGCCCGGCGCCTTCAGCAAGGAAGGCCTTGACGGACAACCCCACACAGGTAACGCCGGCGGGATCATGGTGTTCGATCTCGCCCGACCCAAGACCGATCGGCTCGGGCGGATCTGGGTCGACGCCGGCTTCAAGAAGGCCTTCGCCGCCCATGTCCGCGCTCGTCGCGTCGCGGTCGAGGTGGTCAACAAGATCCATCCGGCCGGGTTCCATGTCCTGCCTCGCGGCTCGGTCGTGGAACGAACCTGGTCATGGCTCATGAACAGCCGGCGCCTCCAAGTCGACTACGAACGCGACCCAACCGTCACCGAAGGCTTCGTCTGGGCAGCACACAGCCGCCTCCTCCTGCGCCGCCTCACCGAATCATGACCCGCGAAACGCGCTGGGCAAACTTCAGCGACAGCCTCTGAGACAGACAGAGCGAACCAGAGCACGTTGAGTTTGACGACCCCAAGCACCATCGTTATGATTCGTACGAATCCTCGACCGCTGCCGCTCGGGCAGCGCCGACCAGATCCGTGGGGGACCCGCTCGTGAACCGACTGACCAAAACCGTTGCGCTTGTCGTGGCCCTGGGGGTCGTCGCCGGCGCCTGCTCCGGCGACGACGAAGAGACCGCACCCTCTGAAGAGACCGCACCCTCTGGGGGCGAGACCTCTGAGCAGCCCGACGGCGGCGGGTCCTCTGACGGCGGTGATCCCTACGTGATCGGATACGGCGTCGACATCACCGGGCAGTACGCCCAACAGGGCGAGGGACTCCGCGCTGGTGTCGAGAGCTACGTCGACGCCCTGAACGCCGCCGGGGGCATCAACGGGCGTGAGCTGGAGCTCGTCCTCCTCGACGACGCCAGCGCACCCGATCGCGCCGTGGCCAACGTCTCGACCATGCTCGATCGCGGGGCGCTCGGTATCGGCGGCTTCGTCCTGAGCAACGTCTGCGGCGCGGTCGCCGCCGAGCTCGAGCGGCGTGAGGTCCCGCTGGTGTGTAACTCCGCGGGGGACGACCTCATCCTCCCGACGCAGCCCTTCGTGTACACCGCCCGGGCGCTGACACCGCACCAGGCACAGCCCGCGATCGAGTTCGCCTCCAGCCTCGTCGATGACGATGCTCGGATCGCCTTCATCAACCTCGGGTCCGCCGCGATTCAGGGCTACGTGGCCAACGCGAAGGAGCTCGCCGAGGAGAAGGGTTGGGAGATCGTCGCCCACGAGGAGGCCCCGGTGACTTCGCCGGACGTCACCGCGCTCGTCGCGAAGGTCGTGGCCGCCGAACCGGACGTGATCATCGGCGGCCTGACGGACGCGGCGGCAGTGGCCACGCTCCGAGCGCTCGTCGCCCAGGACGCATCCGACATCCCGCTCATCAACTACGACGGCGGCTCATCGGCCTCGACGCTGGAAGCCGGCGCCACTGAGAACTTCTACGTCCTCCGGAACTTCGCCTTCGCGACCGAGGATGCGGCAGCCGAGCACAGTGGGGTGCAGAAGTTCATCGATGATGTCGAGGCGGCAGGGCACGACCCGGCCGGCGTGTTCGTCGTCAACGGCTACCTGCAAGGCATGCTGTGGGCAAAGGCCCTGGAAGTCTGCGCCGACCCCTGCACCTCAGTGGCGCTCCAGGCGTCGCTCGACAACCTCGCGGTCGACACCGACGGCCTCACCTCGGGCCCCATGACCTACGGGCCCGACCGCCACGAGGCGTTCGACACCTACGACCTCTACCACTGGGACACCGACGCGGGGGCTCCCGTCCTGGCGGCCGCGGGCCTGCCTGCCGGCACCTCCTGAAGCGGCGTGCTCGCCCAAGCCGCGCCGATGGTGCCCGTGACCACCCGAGGAAGCACATGAGCCAACAGCTTGCCGACGTCCTCGTCGGAACCGTGGTGCTCGCGTCCATCTACGCCCTCGTCGGCATCGGGATCGTGATCCTGTTCCGTTCGACGGCGGTGGTGAACTTCGCCCAGGGGGCGTTCATGGTCGCCGGCGCGTATCTCTTCTACTGGGGCCTGGAGGATGTGGGCCTCTCCTGGCCGCTCGCCCTGCTGCTGTCGATGTCGGCCATGGCAGTGTTCGGCGCGCTCTGCTACGTGACGATGTTCCGGCGGCTCGTCGGGTTCGACCCCTTCATCCTGGTGATCGCCACGCTCGGGCTCGGCGTCGTCATCCAGACGGTCGTCGCCGTGATCTGGGGGTCGTCGGTCCGCATCATGCCCGGCGTCTTCAGCCTTGCTCCCATCGACCTGCCGGGGAACCTCCGCATCACGCCGTCGGCCCTCTTCGGTGTTGTCGCGGCGGTCGTGCTGATCGCCGCCCTCGACCTCTCGATGCTCAGGACCCGGGTCGGCGTCCGAATGCGGGCCGTGGCCGATCGGACCCTGCTCGCCTCGTTCGTGGGGGTCAACGTGCATCTCGTCTCCGCGAGCGCCTGGGCGATCTCGAGCGTCTGCGCCGGCGTGGCCGGCGCCGCCTTTGCCCTCCAGCACGAACTGAACCCGCTGTCGATCAACGCTCTCGGCCTCGTGGCGTTCCCCGCCGTCCTTCTCGGCGGAATGGACTCCATCCGGGGAGCGCTGGTCGGGGGCCTACTGATGGCGCTCATCCAGAACCTCGTGACGACGTACATCGGAGGCATCTGGTCGGATGTCAGCGCCTATGTCGTACTGCTCGCGATCCTGCTCGTCCGACCTTCTGGGATTTTCGGCAGCCCGACGTTGGCGCGCCTGTGACTGACGTGCTGGCGATTGAAGCGGTGCCCGCCGCCGAGCCGGAGCAGCCTGTAGGGCGTGGAAGGGCCCGCCGTGCAGTCCTGGTGCTCTGGGCTGCCGCGGCCGTCGTGTGCATTCTCCTGCTCACGGTCGGCAGTGACTTCCAGCTCTTCGTGAGCGGGTTCGTCCTCATCTACGCGATCGCGGCCATCGGCCTGCAGTGGTTGATGGGCCGCGCTGGCCAGGTGTCGATCGGCAACGCCGCCTTGATCGCGATCGGTGCCTACACCACGGCGATCGTAAGCGACACGTCGTGGGGGGTCTTCCCCGTACCGGTGATCGTGAGCGCTGTCGTCGGCGGGGTGGTCGGTCTGATCATCGGGCTCCCCGCGCTGAGGCTGCGGGGCCTCTACCTTGCGCTCGCGACCCTGGGGCTGCACTTCATCACTGTATTCGCCGCCGACCGCTACCAGAGGAACACAGGCGAGCTATTCGGTCTGCAGGTTGCTTCTCCGAGTCTCGGTCCGCTCGACCTCGCCGACCGGCGGACCTTCGTCGCGATCCTGATGGTGCTGCTAGCTGGCCTGGTACTACTGCTGACGAACGTGTACCGGTTCATGCCCGGGCGGCTCTGGTCCTCGATCCGGGAGAGCGAGCTCGGTGCGGGCGCGGTTGGTGTCCCCACCGTCCGATGGAAGCTGGCTGCCTTCGTGGGCAGCTCGGCGGTGATCGCAGTCGCCGGGTCGCTGTACGCGTACTACAGCAGGGTCGTCTCGGTGGAGACCTTCACGCTCCACTTCGCCATCAGCTTCCTTGTGATGATCATCATCGGTGGCGTCGGGAGCATCGTCGGCGCCTTGACCGGCGCCATCCTGGTCACCACGGCCCCCTATGTGCTCGACTCGGTGGCGAATCGTCTCCCCGCAGGGGGCGGGTTCGGCGACTGGCTCGACTCGAACATCTTCCACATCACCAACGGGCTCTATGGCGTGATCCTGGTGTTCTTCCTCCTGTACCAACCCGAGGGACTAGTGCCCGCACTGGGAAGGGCCGGCCGCTGGCTCTCCGATCGCCGTCGTCACGTCGGGGCGGCTGAGGCCAAGGCTGAGGCTCGTCCCACCCCGACCGAGGCACGTGAGACCGAGGCAATGCCGAGCCGCGACGACATCGTGCTCGAGCTCGCTGGCCTCGGGGTCCGCTACGGCGGTGGCGCCCGTGCCGTGGACGACATCGACCTCGTCGTGCCCCGCGACTCGATTGTCGCCCTCCTCGGGCGCAACGGAGCCGGCAAGACGAGTGTCCTCCGGGCGATCACCGGCTTCTTCCGCTCCGAGGAAGCCGCCGTCGAGGGCCGGGTGCTCCTCGACGGCAAGGACATCGCCGGTGCCACGCCCACGGCCACTTCTCGGCGGGGCGTCGTGCTCGTACCGGAACGCGACAAGGTCTTCCCCTCGCTCAGCGTCGCCGACCACCTCCGCCTCGCTGCGCCGCACGGCCACGTCAAGGAGGAGATCTTCGACATCTTTCCGCGGTTGACGCAGCGGATGAAGACGCCGGCCGGGCTGCTCAGCGGCGGCGAGCGGCAGATGCTGGCCGTCGCCATGGCCTGGGTGCGAAACCCGAAGCTGCTGCTGCTCGACGAGGTGTCACTCGGCCTGGCACCGATCCTGACCCGAGAGCTCCTCGACCGCATCGTCGAGATCAACGAGCGAGATCGCATCCCGGTGCTCCTCGTCGAGCAGAACGCGAAGGCGGCGCTGTCCATCGCCCACTACGCCTACGTGCTCGAGAGCGGCCGCGTGGTGGCGAGCGGCACCCCGTCGGAGCTCGAGTTTGACCCGGCGCTCACGGGTGCCTACCTCGGGACGGCGCCGTGACGGGCCCGGTCCAGCTGGAGGTCCGATCGGCGGTCCTGACCTTCGGCGGTCTTGTCGCCTTGGACGACGTAGGCTTCACCGCCGCCGATGGGGAGATCTTCGGGATCGTGGGGCCGAACGGGGCGGGGAAGTCGGCCCTGCTCAACTGCATCACCGGGGTGTACCGGATGGACTCCGGCTCGGTCCGCTACCGGGGCCAACCGATCGAGCGGCTCAAGCCGCACCAGATCGCGGCGCTGGGCGTCGCGCGGACGTTTCAGAACACCGATTACTTCAAGCATCTCGCCGTCGAGGACTTCCTGATGCTCAGCCTCATGAGCGAGCAGCCGACCTCCATCGTCGCCAGCGCCCTCGCACTCCCCAGGATTCGGAGGCGCGACCGGGAGGGCCGAGCCGAGGCTCGCGGCTTCCTCGAGGAGTTCGGGCTCGGCGCGTACGCTGCCCACACCCTCGGTGCACTCCCCTACGGCGTCCAGAAGCGAATCGACATCGTCCGGGCGCTCGTCGCCAAGCCGTCGCTGATCCTCATGGACGAGCCAACCTCGGGGATGCCGGTGGCCGAGAGAGGGGCGGTGGCCGACATCATCCGCCACGCCCGCGCGCGCGCCATCACGGTCGTGGTCGTCGATCACGACGTGGACTTCGTTCGTCGGGAATGCGACCGGCTACTCGTCCTGGATCGGGGGGCTTCCCTCGGTGTCGGCTCCCCGGACGAGTTGCTGACGCGAGAAGACGTGATACAGGCCTATGTCGGTGTGTGAGCATCGCCGACGATTGGAGGAGGAACAGCTATGAGCAACGACGCCCGCGAGGGTGGAACGATCGGGGACATGGCAGACGCGAACATTCCGGTGTTGCTGATGGTTCTGGTGCAGCTGACGGGGGATCTCAGGTGGCTGGAGCCGCCGTACCGTCCCCGTCGAGCTCACGGTATGGGCGACAACCCGACGGGAGGACTCCCCGAGCACGTCCAGAGCGAGATCCGTGAGGCCGCTGTTGCTGCCATCGATGCATGGCGGGCGGGGGAGCCGGTCGCCATCCCGGAGCCGAGCGACGAGCTTCTCGTCGAGATGCTGGCCGCGGCGATGGGGGAGCCGGTGCCCGACGAGTACGGGCCGATGATCGCAGCCGAACTGGGGATCCAACGCGGTTCCGACCTCGACGTCGACGTCGACGCCGACGAGGTCGAGGTACCGGAGGGTTTCAGCGTGCTCGTCGTGGGTGCCGGGGTCTCGGGGATCTGTGCTGGGGTCAACCTCAAGCGAGCTGGCATCCCGTTCACCATCGTGGAGAAGAACTCGACCGTGGGAGGCGTCTGGTTGCAGAACCGCTATCCGGGCGCGGGTGTCGACACTCCGAACCATCTCTACTCGTTCTCGTTCCTCGAGCATGACTGGTCGCACTACTTCGCGCTGCGCGACGAGCTCCACGGGTATCTGGAGTCCGTCACCGATACCTTCGGCCTCCGGCCGGATATCCGGTTCGGCACCGAGGTGCGAGCCGCCAGGTTCGACGAGGACCGTGCGATGTGGCAGGTCGTGGTGCAGAGCTCCGACGGTGGCGAAGAGATCCTCGAGGCGAACGTCCTCATCAGCGCCGTCGGGATCTTCAATCCTCCCAAGTGGCCAGAGATCCCGGGCTTGCGGAGCTTCGGTGACGGGCTCGTGCACACCGCGGAGTGGGACCCCGAGATCGATGTCACCGGCGCTCGTGTCGGCGTGATCGGCACCGGCGCCAGTGCGATGCAGACCGTCCCGGCCATCGCCGACGCCGTGGCGTCGCTCACGATCTTCCAGCGGTCCCCGCAATGGGCCGCACCGTTCGAGCAGTTCCAGTCACCGGTGCCCGATGGCGTCCGCTCCCTCCTGCGCGACGTGCCGCTGTACCGGAAGTGGTATCGGCTTCGTCTCGGCTGGACTTTCAACGACCGGACCTACGAGTCCCTGCAGAAGGACCCGGCATGGCCGCACCCCGAGCGGTCGCTCAATGCCATCAACGACGCGCACCGCGAGTACTTCACCCGGTACATCCGCTCCGAACTCGGCGGACGAACCGACCTCGAGGATGTCGCCATCCCGGAATACCCCCCCTTCGGCAAGCGGATGCTGATGGACAACGGCTGGTTCCGTACCATCGCCCGGGATCACGTCAGAGTCGTCAGCGAGTCAATTGACGAGGTGCGGCCGAAGGAGGTCGTCACCAAGTCGGGGGAAACGCACCAACTCGACGTGCTCGTCGTGGCGACGGGCTTCGACGTGCTCCGCTTCGTGAGCACCTATGAGGTACGCGGGAGGGGCGGCAGGAGCCTGCGCGAGGTCTGGGACGACGACGACGCCCGAGCATACCTCGGCACCAGCGTGCCGGGCTTCCCGAACTTCTTCATGCTCTACGGTCCCAACACGCAGCCAGGGCACGGTGGGAGCCTCATGTTCATCGTCGAGGCACAGATGCACTACGTGCTGAGCCTCATCCGCCAGACGTTCTCCGTCGGTGCACGAACGGTCGAGTGCCGGCGCGACGTCCACGACCGGTACAACGAAGCCATCGACCAGGCACACGAGCGGATGGTGTGGACCCATCCCGGCATGCAGACGTACTACCGCAACTCCCGCGGTCGGGTCGTCGTGAACCTGCCGTACCGCAACGTCGACTTCTGGCACATGACCCGACACGCGAACGTCGACGACTTCGAGGTGGGTTCGACCGTAGGCGCGGGTTGATGAGCGCCCGCTACCCGATGCCTCTCCTGCCCGCCGGGGCGAAACCGACTAGTGAAATGAGCTGCTCGTGCACATGAGACGTCCCCTGTCGCCACGGGTTCTGCCCGTGCCCCGCCTGCTGGAGAAGGTGCGGGAGGGCCCGATGGGCGACTCGCCCGCCAATGCCGTCAACGTCATCGCCACGTTGGGGCACAACCGCAGCCTGTCGAAGGCCATCCAACAGTTCGCGGCTGCTGTGCTCGGCGACGGGACGGTTTCACGACGCCAGCGGGAGATGGTCATCCTCCGCATGGGCTGGAACTGCCAGGCGATCTATGAGTTCGGCCAGCATTCGTTGTTCGGCCGGGAGGCGGGCTTGACCGACCCCGAGATCTATGCGCTCACCCGTCCGCTGGCGACCTGGGACTGGGCGCCCGCCGACCTGGCTGCGCTCCATCTCACCGATGACGTCTACGCCGACGACTGCGTCAGCGATCCCACCTGGGCAGAGGTGACCGGGCACTTCGACGAGTCGCAGATCATCGAGCTCCTCGTCTCGGTGGGCTACTACCGGATGGTCTCGTCGATCCTCAACTCCTGCGGGGTCGCCCTCGACGACGGCGTACCGGGCTGGCCGTCGCCCGAGTCGTGACCCGCCCCGCTCCGGCGACGGGCGCATGCCCGCGACGGCATGCCGCCCATCGGTGCCAATCGACCCACAAGGAGACCCAATGAACACTACGAACGACAACCCGCTCCTGCACGTGCACTGCATCATGGAGACGCCGGTCCTCGATGCCCGCAAGTGGGCAAAGGTGCCAACCTCGCCGACCGACGGCTGCCTGATCGACATGGAGGATACCGTCGCCCAGGACCGCAAGCTCGAGGGCCGTGCAGCCGTCGTGAAAGCACTGAGCGACCCTTCCTTCTTCGGCGATCGGGTCCTGCTCAGCCGGCCCAACGGGCTGAACACGCCGTGGGGGCTCGACGACACGATCGCCCTGGCAAGGGCTGGCGCGGAGAACGTGATCCTCCCGATGGTGACCGGGCCCGCCGACGTGCTCGAGTACCAGCGTATCCTCCATGAGCACGATGCCGACCCCAACCTGATCGCGGGATGTGAGACCCCGGCCGCCGTGGCCAACGTCGAAGCCATCGTGGCGATCGACCGAGTGATCGGACTGGGGTTCGGTGAAGGCGACCTCACCGCGGCGATGGGCGTGCCGATCTTCGAGCCGGACGGAGCGATCAACCCTATCGTGATGGCCGCCCGCACCCGCGCGTACCTGGCGGCGGCGGGCGCTGGCTGCGCAATGCTCGACATCCCGTTCCTGCACGACCTCAAAGATCTCGACGAGCTCCGACGGCGCGGCGATGAACTTCTCCGGATGGGTGCAACGGGCCTCTTCGCCCTGTATCCGCCTCACGCCGAGGTCATCAACGAGCTCTACACGCCGGACGCGAGCGCAGTCGATCACGCCCGCACGATCGTCGATGTCTTCGAGAAGGCCGCCGCCGAAGGGAACCCGGCCGTGCAGCTGCCGGATGGCAAGGCGGTCCTGATCCACGACTTCAAGAAGGCACAGCAGCTCCTCGCACGGGTTCGGAGCTGACCGCGGCGCTCCTGCGACCAGAGCTGTCGTTGGCATGCCCCATGCGGGCTCGCTTCGACCCCGTCGACGTCGACGTCAGACTCGTCCAGTGGGGACCGGGGAGCGCCTGAGCTCGATTGCACCAGCTACGTGAACCGGGCTTCGACAGTTCGAGCGTGATTTCGGGGTCCTGTGGGCGCGAAGGTGCTGGTCAGCGGGTTGTGGCTGAGCAAGGGTGTTCCGTTGCCTAGGTAAGTCATTCGGGCGTGATCCGCGAACTGAAAGGTTGTTCGTGGTAGTTGTTGGGCATGTACCTGCGGACGATCACGTCGAGGCCCCGCAAGGACGGGACGCGGGTGCGGTATCTGCAGCTGGCTCACAACGAGTGGGACCCCGAGGCTGGCCACTCGAAGGCGAAGGTGATCCACAGCTTCGGCCGCGAGGACCAGGTCGACCGGGATGCCCTGGCCCGGCTGGTGCGATCGATCTCTCGGATGCTCGAACCAGAACAGCAGCTTGCCGCCCATGCCGGCGCAGAGCTGTCCTTCGTTGGCTCCGCGCCGTTGGGTGGGGCGTGGGCCCTTGATGGCCTGTGGCGCCAGCTCGGTGTCGACGAGACGCTGCGGGGCCTGCTGACCGATCGGCGTATCGATGCCCGGGCCGAGCGGCTGGTGTTGGCCATGGTCGCCAACCGGGCGCTGGCGGCCTCCTCCAAGCGGGCGTGTGCGGGCTGGGTCGACGCTGATGTGGTCATCCCCGGTCTCGGCGAGGTGGGCGAGGATCCCCAGCCCCTGTATCGGGCCATGGACTGGCTGTTGGAGGTCGAGGCCGATCTGGCCGAGGCCGTCTACTGGGCCACCGCGGACCTGTTGAACCTCGAAGTCGACCTGCTGTTCTTCGACACCACCTCCACCTACTTCGAGACCGAGACCGCCGATGAGCCCACCCCCGGCGCCAGGGTCGGGTTCCGGACCTGGGGCAAGTCGAAGGACCACCGAGGTGATCTGCCCCAGATCGTGATCGGGATGGCCGTGACCCGGGGAGGGATCCCGATCCGGGTGTGGTGCTGGCCCGGCAACACCAACGACTCGGCGTTGATCCGTCAGGTCAAAGACGACCTGCGAGCCTGGAAGCTCACCCGGGTGGTGTGGGTCGGCGACCGCGGGTTCACATCGGCGGAGAACCGCCGCTACCTGCAACGGGCCGGCGGCCACTACATCTTGGGGGAGAAGCTGCGCGGCGGCACCCCCGAAGCCGACGCCGCCCTGTCCCGCCAGGGCCGCTACCAGACCGTCGCTGACAACCTGCAGGTCAAAGAGGTGGTGATCGACGACGCCACCATGCGGGACCGGTTCGTGATCTGCCGCAACCCCGACGCCGCGGAGCGGGACCGCATCGTGCGGGACCAGCTCCTCGAAACGCTCTCCGAACGCATCACCGGCAGCGACCGCCTCGCCACCGAGAAACGCGCCGCGCTGGCCGCCGG
>NZZV01000100.1 GCA_002698945.1 Acidimicrobiaceae bacterium | reverse complement strand
CCGACCTGACCACCCGCCATCCGATGAAACCGATCCCTGCGGCCAGCGCGAGTGCGATCGAGTACTGCGGCCAGCCGCCCCGGGCGTCACTGCCGCAATTCGGCTTCGGGAGCGACGACAGGCAATCGCCGAGGGGGCGCTCTTCGGGATAGAACACGTTGAACGTGCTCGGGGGTGGTGCGTCGGGAGGTGCGGGCTCGCCCTGGGCCGCGACCGTGGCGCCACCGACGAACGCCGCCAACCAGATCAGCAGCAGCCAGATCAGGAGGATCGAGAACGCGCGTGCCGGCACGAGGACTGTCTACCATCGAAGTCTTGAACACCGACGCCGCGCCCGACACCCCCGCCGCAACCCACGACACGGCCCTCGTGGTCGATTTCGGTGCCCAGTACGCACAGCTCATCGCTCGCCGTGTCCGCGAGCTGAGCGTGTACTCCGAGATCGTCCCGCACCGGATCACGGCCGCCGAGGTCGCCACCAAGGCGCCGTCGGCGATCATCCTGTCCGGGGGACCGGCGAGCGTCAACATCGACGGGACGCCGCGCCTCGACCCGGCGATCTACGAGCTCGGCATCCCGATGCTCGGGATCTGCTACGGGGCTCAGCTGATCGCGACCCAGCTCGGCGGCACGGTCGGTCGGGGTCTGGCCGGTGAGTACGGCCGGGCACGGGTGACCCGCACCGCGGCCTCGTCCGTCGTTCCCGACGACGTGCCCGACGAGCACGACGTCTGGATGAGCCACTTCGACGCCATCACGGTGGCGCCGCCCGGGTTCACCCCGACCGCCAGCACCAAGGACGCCCCGGTCGCCGTCCTCGAGAGCGATCACCGTCGCATCTGGGGTGTCCAGTACCACCCCGAGGTCGTCCACTCGCCGTACGGCATGCGGGTCCTCGAGCGGTTCTTGCACGACCTCGC
This sequence comes from Acidimicrobiaceae bacterium, assembly GCA_002698945.1. GTDB lineage: Bacteria > Actinomycetota > Acidimicrobiia > Acidimicrobiales > Ilumatobacteraceae > Ilumatobacter. Next base: position 8,374 of record NZZV01000100.1, on the reverse strand, counting down.
CGGCTGCAACACGAGTTGGAGCATGGCGTCGGTCATCGACGAGCAGGTGGCGCTGATCCGGCGGCGCGTCGGTGACGCCCGGGTCATCTGCGGCCTGTCGGGCGGGGTCGACTCGTCGGTCGCAGCGGCCCTGGTGCACCAGGCGATCGGCTCCCAGCTCACGTGCATCTACGTCGACACCGGACTGATGCGCAAGGGCGAGAGCGAGCAGGTCGTCGAGACGTTCCGCCGCAATCTCGGCATCGAACTCATCCACGCTGACGAAGGCGATCGCTTCTTCGAGGCGCTGTCCGGCGTGACCGAGCCCGAGGCCAAGCGCAAGGTGATCGGGGAGCAGTTCATCCGCGTGTTCGAGCGGTACACCGGCGGCGTGTCCGATGCCGAGTTCCTGGTCCAGGGCACCTTGTACCCCGACCTCATCGAGAGCGGTGGCACGGACGGCACCGCATCGGTCATCAAGAGCCACCACAACGTCGGTGGATTGCCGGACGACATGGAGCTCGAGCTGATCGAGCCGCTGCGTGATCTGTTCAAAGACGAGGTGCGAGCGCTCGGCACCGAACTCGGCTTGCCCGACGAGATGGTGTGGCGGCAGCCGTTCCCCGGGCCCGGGCTCGGTGTGCGCATCATCGGCGAGGTCACCCCGGAGCGGGTCGCCCTGTTGCAGGAGGCCGACGCGATCGTGCGTGAGGAACTCGCCCGCGCCGGTCTGGAGCGCGAGATCTGGCAGTCGTACGCGGCCCTCCTCGCGGACGTGCGCTCGGTTGGGGTGATGGGCGACGAGCGCACCTATGGCCATCCGATCGTGATCCGTGCGGTCACGAGCGACGACGCGATGACCGCCGATTGGGCTCGCATCCCGTACGACGTGCTCGAGACGATGTCGCAGCGCATCATCAACGAGGTCACCGGCGTCAACCGGGTCGTGTACGACATCACCTCCAAGCCCCCTGGCACGATCGAGTGGGAGTGACCGGCGGCGTGACGCACGTCGCTCCGTGGCCACGAGCCGCTGACGCCCGGATCACGTTGTTCCGCAATACACTCGCCGTATTCGCAACGTGTTCGTAATACTCGTTACACTCTGCCGCTGACCCGTATGAAGTTCCGTCGCCGTCTCTCCCGCACCGCCGTCGTGGCCGCCGCCATCGTGCTGGCGTCACCAGCCGCGTTCCCCGAAGTCGCCGCCGCCGGCGTCGACGACGCCCGCCGCGAGGTCGAGCGCATCGTCGACGAGCTCGACCGGTTGCACACCCAGGCCGACATCCTCGCCGAGGACTACGCGGAAGCCGTCGACCAGAAGAACCAGCTCGACGTCGAGGTCGCCGAGGCCGAGCAGCGCGTCGCCGCCAAGCAGGCCGAGCTCAACTCGCTGCGAGGCGACCTCTCCGAGGTCGCCATCCGCTCGTTCACCGGCGCCGGCACCGACGTGCTCGGTCCGCTCTTCTCGAGTCCCACCCAGTACGGCGAAGGCCTCCAGCGCGACCAGTACAGCCGGGTGGCGCTGTCGGTGGGCACGACCACGACCGACGATCTCGACGAGTTGATCGCCGATCTCGACCAGGAGAAGGCCGATCTGGAGTCGAAGCGGGCCCAAGTCGAGGCGCTGACCGAGACGATCTCCGAGAAGCAGGCGCAGACCGAGCAGTTCACCGCGCAGTACGTCGAGGCTCGCACCGAGGCCGAAGCACGCCTCGGCGAGGAGATCCGCAAGGAAGAAGAGCGTCGCGCTGCCGCCGCATATGCGGAGATGCAGGCTCAACTCGCAGCCGAACAGGAAGCGCAGCAAGCTGCTCAGCAGACCGCCTCGAACTCGAGCGGTGGCTCATCCAACTCGGGGGGCGGCAGCTCGAACTCCGACTCGGACAACTCAGGTGGCGGCACGTCGAACTCCGACTCGGGTAACTCGGGTGGCGGTACGAGTGCCCCGGCAGCTCCGGCTGCCCCGGCACCCCCGGCTGCTCCGCCCGTCTCCGGGCTTGCCGGCATCGCGGTCCAGGCCGCCTACGGCCAGCTCGGCGTGCCGTACCGCTACGCCACCAGCCTTCCCGGAGTGTCGTTCGACTGTTCGGGTCTGACCCACTACGCCTGGGGTCAGGCCGGTGTCTACCTCCCGCGCAATTCCCGCGCTCAGGCGGCCGCGACGCCCCATGTGTCGCCCGCTGCGGCACAGCCCGGCGACCTGATCTTCTACTACTCGCCGATCAGTCACGTCGGCATCTACGTCGGAGGGGGGCAGCTGGTGCATGCCCCAAACTCGGGCACCGTCGTCAAGGTGTCGAGCGTCAGCTGGGACAAGGTGGTCGTGGTCTCCCGCCCGGGCTGACCGGCAACGCGCCTGCCGATCTCACGCCGCGGCGTCCGGTTCGCTACCGTCGCCGCTGTGCAGGGAATCCACCATGATCGTGTCAGCGCCTGGCTCGTCGAACACATCGACGGCACCGAGCCTCCGTTCGAGTTCCGGCTGATCACCGGAGGCCGATCGAACCTGACCTTCGCCGTCGTCGACGGCAACGGTCGTCGGTTCGTCCTGCGACGTCCACCGACCGGTCACGTGCTGGCGACGGCGCATGACATGGCGCGCGAGCACCGCATCATCTCGGCGGTCGGGCGCTCCGGTGTGCCGGTCCCGACGACGCTCGGCTTGTGCACCGACGAGACCGTCAACGACGCACCGTTCTACGTGATGGACTACGTCGACGGTGAGGTGCTCGACTCACCCGACAAGGCCGATCTGCTCCCGCTCGAGCTGCGCGAGCCCGCGAGTCATCACCTGATCGATGTCCTCGCCGACCTCCACGCCGTCGACATCGACGAGATCGGGCTCGGCGACCTCGCTCGACGCGACGGCTACATCGAGCGGCAGCTGAAGCGGTGGTCGACCCAGTGGGCGAACTCGAAGACTCGTGAGCTCCCGGTGGTCGACGAGGTCGCAACACGACTCGCGGCCGACGTACCCGAGCAGCAGGGTGTATCGATCGCCCACGGCGACTACCGGTTCGGCAACTGCCTCGTCGACGTGTCGGCCGGGCGCGTCGCGGCGGTGCTCGACTGGGAACTCTGCACGCTCGGCGATCCGCTCGCCGACGTCGGTTACCTGGGCGTCTATTGGGTCAAGGACGATGGCGAGGGTCGGCACAACGATCCGTCGAGCGCACCCGGGTTCCCCACCTACGATCACCTGGTCGCCCGCTACGCGGAGCGCACCGGCCGCGACGTGTCGCGCATCGACTACTACGTGGCGTTCTCGCACTGGCGGCTGGCCGTGATCAGCGAAGGTGTCTATGCCCGCTATCTCCACGGCGCCATGGGCGACCAAGCCGACGAGACGGCGCTCGAACTGTTCAAGGTCGCCACCGAGGATCTGGCGACCAAGGCACGCGACGCCCTCGATCGCCTCGACGCCTGACGCCCGCTCCGCGCGCCCCGATCCGGCGCCGGGTTGCGAAGTATGGGGTACCCCCGTAGGGTACCTCGCATGGCGAATCCGGGCTATCACGACGACAAGGCGAAGATCCTCGCCCGACTCAAGCGGGTCGAGGGTCAGGTGCGCGGTCTGCAACGCATGGTCGAGAGCGACACCTACTGCATCGACGTGCTGACGCAGGTGTCTGCTGCGACGCGGGCGCTGCAGTCGGTCGCCGTCGAACTGGTCGACGACCACCTGCGCCACTGCGTCAGCAACGCCGTGCAGTCCGACGACCCGGCCGAAGCCGACCGGATCATCACCGAAGCGACCAATGCGATCGAAAGGCTGGTCAAGTCATGAGTTCCACCCTCACCTTCAACGTGCCCGGCATGACGTGCGGACACTGCGAGACGGCCGTCAAGAACGAGATCGGACACGTCCCGGGTGTGTCGGCCGTCGACGTCGACCTCACGAGCAAGGACGTGACCGTGACCGGGACCGATCTCGACCGCGACGCGATCGTCGCAGCGATCGATGAAGCCGGCTACGACGTCGCCTGATCGGCTCGAGGCCGACGCCGCGGGAGTGGTCGACCTCGACGTTACGGGCATGACCTGTGCCGCATGTGCGGCACGCATCGAGCGCAAGCTCAACAAGCTCGACGGCGTGTCGGCGTCGGTGAACTACGCCACCGAACGTGCTCACATCACGTTGTCGGATCGGCCGGTCGACGTCGCCGAGCTGATCGCCACGATCGAGGCGACCGGCTATGGCGCGCACGAGCCCGATCCCGACGCGGACGAGCCCGACCGCGCCGCCGAACTCTGGCGACGCCTGGTCGTGGCCGTGGTGCTCGGTCTTCCCGTGCTGCTGTTGTCGATGATCCCCGCACTGCAGTTCGATGGATGGCAGTGGGTGGCACTCGTGCTCGCCACGCCCGTGGCGACCTGGTCGGCATGGCCGTTCCATCGGGCGATGGCACTCAACCTGCGCCACCGCAGCGCCACCATGGACACGCTGGTGTCGATCGGCGTCACCGCTGCATACCTGTGGTCGCTGTGGGCACTGCTGTTCACCTCGGCCGGCGAGATCGGCATGGAGATGTCGATGTCGATGGACGTGGGCGCCTCGGGCGGTGAACCCCACATCTACCTCGAGGTCGCATCGACCGTCGTCGCGTTCATCCTCGCCGGTCGGTACTTCGAGGCGAGGGCCAAACGTCGCTCGGGTGACGCCCTTCGTGCGCTGCTCGAACTCGGTGCGAAGGACGTCTCGGTCGTCGACGCCGACGGCAACGAATCGCGGATCCCGGTTGAACGGCTCGCCGTCGGCGATCGGTTCGTGGTCCGGCCGGGCGAGAAGATCGCGACCGACGGCGTGGTCGTCGAAGGCACCTCGGCGATCGACCGGTCGTTGGTCACGGGAGAGAGCCTCCCGGTCGAGGTGGCGCCGGGTGACGCCGTCACCGGCGCCACCGTCAACAGCGACGGCCGTCTGGTCGTCGAGGCGACCCGGGTCGGCAGCGACACCCAGCTGGCCCAGATGGCTCGCCTGGTCGAGGACGCACAGTCCGGCAAGGCCCCGGTCCAGCGACTGGCGGACCGGGTCTCGGCGGTGTTCGTGCCGATCGTCGTCGTCCTCGCCATCGCCACCCTCGTCACCTGGCTGATCGTCACCGGCGACGTCGAGCGGTCGTTCGCGGCCGGTGTCGCCGTGTTGATCATCGCCTGCCCGTGTGCGCTCGGGCTGGCCACGCCGACCGCGTTGCTGGTCGGCACCGGACGCGGTGCTCAGATGGGCATCCTCATCAAGGGCCCGGAAATCCTCGAACAGACCCGTCAGGTCGACACGATCGTCCTCGACAAGACCGGCACCGTCACCACCGGCGAGATGACCCTGGTCGACGTTCGCCCCGTCGCGGGCGACAGCTCACCCGACGCCGACGAGGTCCTGCGTGTCGCCGCAGCCCTCGAGTCGGCGAGCGAGCACCCGATCGCACGTGCGATCGTCACCGGAGCGCGCGATCGCGACGTCGAGGTACCGAGCGTCGCCGATTTCACGAATCTGCCCGGCTCCGGCGTTCGAGGCGTCGTCGAGGGCGAGCGCTACGAGATCGGGCGCCCGTCGACGGACGTCGAGATCGGTCCCGGGCAAACCGTCGTCGAACTTCGGCGCGGCGACACTGTCATCGGCCACCTCGCGGTCGCCGACACGCCGAAGCCGACCTCCGCCGACGCCGTCGCCCGATTCCGCGAACTCGGACTCGAACCGGTGCTCCTGACGGGCGACAACGCCGCCACCGCACGCTCGGTCGCGGCCGAGGTCGGCATCGACGAGGTCCGCGCCGAGGTCCTTCCGGCCGACAAGGTCGCGGTCGTCGCCGAACTGCAGCAGCAGGGACGCACGGTCGCCATGGTGGGCGACGGCGTGAACGACGCGGCCGCGTTGGCGCAAGCCGACCTCGGCATCTCGATGGGGTCTGGCACCGACGTCGCCATCGAGGCGAGCGATCTCACCCTGGTTCGCGACGATCTCACCTCGGCGGCGGATGCCATCCGGCTCTCCCGCCGCACCCTGGGAACGATCAAGGGCAACCTGTTCTGGGCGTTCGCCTACAACGTCGTTGCGATCCCCGTCGCGATGTCGGGCCGACTGTCTCCGGCCATCGCCGGCGCCGCAATGGCCTTCTCGAGCGTCTTCGTCGTCACGAACAGCCTCCGGCTCCGCCGCTTCCGCGCCGCCTGACGGATTCGTCCTCAGCGGGGTCGGTGGGTCGTCCCCTCGCCCCAGGTGATGACGACCAGGCGTGCCGAGCCGAGCGCGTCCGCGGTGTGCCACGTGCCGGTCGGCACCACGACGTACTCCGGCGCTGCCACGACGAGCTCGGCGACGTCGACGCCATCGTCGAGATGGAACCTGACCTCGCCTTCCGTCACGAGGATGAGTTCGTCGCCGGCCGGATGCATCTCCCAGACGTCCAATCGGCGTTCATCTCGAACGAGGTGACCAGCCGACCGGTGTGGAGTTCCGGGCGGTCGTCGATCGTCTCCCAGAAGTCCGGGCCGACGTCGACGAGCGTGAGATCGGGGCCGGGCGCCAGGTGCGGGTACGTCCGATCCGGGTGGTGCGAGCGAGCGTCCATACCCACCCATCGTCGCGCGCCCCGCGACCCCTTCACCGACGAATGGTGTCACAAATGGTGTCGGATCCCTTGCGTGCCTCGGCCTCCCGTTGCGCCCTGCAGTGTGGGCACGCAAGGGATCCGACACCATTCGTGCGTGCCGTCGGGGTAGACAGACGGTGTGGCCGCACGTGACCGAGCCGAGCAGAAGGCGAACGAGTGGATCAACCGACTCGTCGTGAAGCTCGGACCGGTCGAGACCATGCGAGTGGCGACCAACATGCTCGCGACGATCGACGACGTCTCGGCGAATCGCTGGGAGGCGGCCAAGGAACGAGCCGACTCGATGGACGGGCTGCTCCGCCCGGAGAAGATCGAGTTGCTCACGCGCAGCATCGCCCGTGAACTGGCCGCCACCGGTGCCGCTGCGGGTGCCGCGGCGGCCGCTCCGACCGTCGGTACGTCGGCGACGATCGTCGCCACGTTGAGCGAATTGGTCTGGTTCACCGGACGCGTCGGCGACCTCGTGCTCACCATCGCCGCCCTCCACGGCCGTGACGACCCGACGGTCGACGAACGCCGGGCGTGGGTGCTGGCGGTCCTGATCTACGGCAGTTCCGCCCGAGACGGCTTCTCGCGGGCCGTCAACGAGGCGACGATCGGCAAGTCGGTCGCCGCCGACGGGCGTCTGCCGATCACCACGATCCAGATGGCGAATCGATTCATGTCCAAGGCGCTGCTCCGCACCTACGGGTCGCGTCGCGGCCTGGCGGCGCTCGGTCGGCTCCTGCCGGCCGGCATCGGGGCAGCGGTAGGTGGCACGACCAACTACTTGGCGGTGCGGGCTCTCGCTCGGAACGCGGATCAGTTCTTCGCCCGGCTGCCGTATTCGGCGATCGACGCCGAGTCGACCGACATCACCGGCCGTCAGCTCGACGCGAGCTGATCTCGCGCCGACGCTCGCACGACGAGCTTGCGGACCTCACCGGCCAGCAGCACGACCGAAGCCAATGCGATGCAGATCGCCCAACGCTCTGCGTCGAGGGGGACTGTGTCGAACGCCTCGTTCAGGAACGGCACGTGGACGACGGCGACCTGCAGGAGCACCGTCACGGCGGCTGCCAACCACAGCAGTCGATTCTCGAACGGTCGCACGAAGACGCTCACCCGGTCGCTGCGCGACGTGAACGCATTGCCGACCTGCGCCACGACCAAGGTGGTGAACACCATCGTGCGGGCCGTCTCGATGTCGCCCGAACCGTCGATGAACCCGCCGGGCAGTTCCAGATCGAGCGCGAACAGGCCGACGAAGGCCGACACGAGCCCGATGACGGCGATCGTCACCATCATCGGCCGGTCGATCACGCGGTCGTCGATGCGGCGCGGTGGACGAGACATCATCTCGTCGACCGCCGGGTCGACACCGAGCGCCATCGCCAGTGCGCTGTCGGTCAGCAGATTGATCCAGAGGATCTGCGTCGCGAGCAACGGTACGGCGAGCTCACCCTCGACCGCGTCGAGTCCGATCAGCCCGGCGCCGAGCACGCCCAGCAGCATTACCAGAACCTCGCCCGTGTTCGACGCCAACAGATACCGGATCACCTTCTGCAGGTCGGCGAAGATCTCACGGCCCTCGCGCACGGCGCGCAGGATCGTCGAGAAGTTGTCGTCGGTGAGAATCACGTCGGCTGCTTCCTTCGAGACCTCGGTGCCGGTGACGCCCATCGCCACCCCGATGTCGGCGGCCCGCAGTGCCGGGGCATCGTTGACCCCGTCACCGGTCATCGACACGACGTTGCCCGCGTCCTGGAGGTCGCGCACGATCCGGAGCTTGTCGTCCGGTT
>NZZV01000099.1 GCA_002698945.1 Acidimicrobiaceae bacterium | reverse complement strand
TTCCCGATGTTCGCCAAGATCGAGGTGAACGGCGACGGGGCGGCACCGCTCTACCAGCTGCTCAAGACGGAGCAGCCCGGCGACGGCGACAGCCCCGACATCACGTGGAACTTCGAGAAGTTCCTGATCGACAAGCAGGGCAACGTCGTCCGCCGCTTCGCCCCGCCGACGACGCCCGACGAGATCGCCGCCGTCATCCCCGAGTACCGCTGACCCTGCCGGTAGCGAACACCCTGGGAGCACACCGATGAACGGCCCGTCCCGCTGGAGCGCCGCGTCGGGGGTCCAGCGCGGGGCCGACTACGACGAACGATGGGCGCGCATGGAGGCGGCCGGTGTGTCGATCCACGGTGAGGCCGATTTCGTCTGCCGGTACCGGCCGACGTCGGTGCTCGACGCCGGCTGCGGCACGGGGCGCGTCGCGATCGAACTCGCCCGTCGCGGCGTCGAGGTGGTCGGCGTCGATCTCGACCCTCCGATGCTCGAGGCCGCGCGCGCCAAGGCGCCCGAGCTGACGTGGATCCACGGCGATCTCCGCGATGTCGACGTCGGTCGCACCTTCGACGTCGTCGCCGCACCGGGCAACGTCATGGTCTTTCTCGCGCCCGGCACCGAGAGCGAGGTGGTCGCCAACCTCGCGCGCCACCTCGTTCCCGGTGGCGCGCTGATCGCCGGGTTCCAGCTCGGCGGTCGGTACGACCTCCAGCACTACGACGTCGACTGCGACGCCGCCGGGCTGACGCTCGTCGATCGCTACGCGACCTGGGAGGGTGCCCCGTGGAGTGCCGGCGGCGACTACGCCGTCAGCGTCCACACCCATCCCAATGCGTGAACTCCTTGCGCACCCGGTGCGCAAACTGTTCATGCATTCGTCATAACGTCAGGTGATGGGTGCCATAGGTTGATTCGAATTGGTGGATGGGAACGACGGCGTTATGGTGGCCCCCATGTCAGTGCTCAACACCCCCATCAAACCCTTCAGCGCGACCGGCTTCCGCAACGGCGAGACCGTCGAAGTCACCGAACAGGACGTCCTCGGCAAGTGGGCGATCTTCTTCTTCTACCCGGCCGACTTCACGTTCGTCTGCCCCACCGAGCTCGGCGACCTCGCCGACCACTACGAAGACCTGCAGCGCATGGGCGTCGAGGTCTACTCCGTGTCGACCGACACCCACTTCGTCCACAAGGCGTGGCACCAGACGTCCGACACCATCGGCAAGATCCAGTACACGATGCTCGGCGACCCGACCGGCGCACTCACCAACAACTTCGAGAACATGCGCCCCGACGAGGGTCTCGCCGACCGCGGCACCTTCCTGGTCGACCCCGACGGCATCATCCAGTTCTTCGAGGTCACCGCCGAGGGCATCGGCCGCAACGCCACCGAACTCGTCCGCAAGGTCAAGGCCGCCCAGTACGTGCGCGAGCACCCGGGCGAGGTCTGCCCGGCCAAGTGGGAAGAGGGCGACGACACGCTGGCGCCCTCCCTCGACCTCGTCGGCAAAATCTGACGAGGCGGGCCGAGGCGCCCGATCGCTGCGTTGCGCCTCAGCGCTCGCAGCCGGGAGGCTGCTCGGCGTTCGTCGCGCCTTGCGCTCGACCACCTCGATCCCGCCTCGTCCTGCGTCTTCATGAATGAGTGAGTTGGCCCGTGGTTCCCTCTACGGGGATCACGGGCCTTGCTCACTCCGCCGCCTTTCCTCCTGCGCTCACCACGCTCTTTCGGCCTGACGGCCGGACCCCCTCGATGTTTTGGAGAACCCTTTGATGTTGAACGAACAGTTGGCTGAACAGCTGAAGTCCCACCTGACCACGTTGACGCACGACGTCGAGTTCGTGGCGTCGCTCGACGACTCGGCGAAGGCGGAGGAGATGCGCGACCTGCTCGAGCAGATCGCCTCGCTCGCCGACCGGGTCACCCTGCGGACCGACGGCGTCGCCTCCCGCCGACCCTCGTTCGAGATCCAGCGCCCGGCCGACGGCGACGACGAGCGGATCGAAGGCGTCGAGTTCGCCGCCATCCCCCTCGGCCACGAGTTCACCTCGCTCGTGCTCGCCATCCTCCAAGTCGGCGGCGTCGTGCCCAAGATCGGCGACGACGCCATCGCCCAGATCCGCGCCATCGACCGCGACCTCGCGTTCGAGACCTACATGTCGCTGAGCTGCCAGAACTGCCCCGACGTCGTCCAAGCGCTCAACGCGATGAGCGTCATCAATCCCCGCATCAGCCACGTCGCCATCGACGGCTCACTGTTCAAGGACGAGGTCGAGGAACGCCAGATCATGGCCGTCCCGAACGTGTTCCTCAACGGCGAACCGTTCGATCAGGGTCGCATGACGATCGACGAGATCGTCGCCAAGCTCGACACCGGCGCCGAATCCCGACTCGCCGAGCAGATCGACGCCAAGGACCCCTTCGACGTCCTGGTCGTCGGTGGCGGCCCCGCCGGCGCCGCGTCCGCCGTCTACGCCGCCCGCAAGGGCATCCGCACCGGCATCGCCACCGAGCGCCTCGGTGGACAGGTGCTCGACACCATGGGCATCGAGAACCTGATCTCGGTCCCCAAGACCGAGGGGCCCAAGCTGGCCGCCGCACTCGAAACCCACGTCCGCGAGTACGACGTGGACATCATGAACCTGCAGCGCGCCGAGCGGCTCGTCCCGGCGAGCGAACCCGGCGGTCTCACCACCGTCGAGCTCGCCAACGGCGCCAAGCTCGAGGCCCGTACCGTGGTGCTCTCCACCGGCGCCCGCTGGCGCAACATGAACGTGCCCGGCGAGCAGGAGTACCGCAACAAGGGCGTCACCTACTGCCCCCACTGCGACGGCCCCCTCTTCGCCGGCAAGCGCGTCGCCGTCATCGGCGGCGGCAACTCGGGGGTCGAAGCGGCGATCGACCTCGCCGGCGTCGTCGGCCATGTCACCCTGATCGAGTTCATGGACGAGCTGCGCGCCGACGAGGTGCTCCAGCGGAAGCTGCGCAGCCTCCCGAACGTCGACGTCGTCGTCAGCGCCATGACGACCGAGGTCATCGGCGACGGCAGCAAGGTGACCGCCCTCGCCTACACCGACCGCGTCACCGACGAGCAGCACGTCGTCGAACTCGACGGCGTCTTCGTCCAGATCGGTCTGCTTCCCAACACCGAGTGGCTGGCCGGCACCGTCGAGCTCAGCGAGCGCGGCGAGATCGTCGTCGACGATCACGGCCGCACGTCCGTGCCCGGCGTGTTCGCCGCCGGCGACGTCACGACCGTGCCGTACAAGCAGATCGTGATCTCGATGGGTCAGGGTGCGACCGCCGCCCTCAGCGCCTTCGACCATCTGATCCGCACCTCGGCCCCCGACGCCGAACTCGTCCCCGCCTGACGCCGGAACCGGGTCGGGTGCCGCACGGAACGGCGACAGCGTCGACGTTTCCGGAGGTCACCCGACTCCGGTGACGGCGGTGCGCGTGGTCGTCGGGTCGGGTGATCTCCCGAAACTCCTCGGCTGCGCCTCGGCGTTCCGTACGACACCCGACCCGTCTACGCAGCGATGATCTCGAGGGCTCGTTCGATCTCGTCGGGGGTGGTCGACCAGTTCGTGACGAGCCGGATCACGCCCGGACCCATCCGGTAGAAGAGCAGTCCGGCCGCCTCGAGCCGGTCGATGTGATCCTCGGCGAGGCGGGCGAACACCATGTTCACGTCCGGACGGTTCAGCAGCTCGACCCCGTCGATCTGGGCCAGTCCGCGGGTGAGTTCCCGCATCCGCTCGTTCGAGTTGCCCGCCAATCGGCGCCACAGATCGTCGGTCAGGTAGGCGATCAACTGGGCCGACTGGAAACGCATCTTCGACGTCACGTGCCCCGACCGCTTGGTCCGGTAGACGAGTTCCTCGGCCGCGTCGTCGTCGAACACGACGATCGCCTCGGCCGACAGCCCGCCGTTCTTGGTGGCGCCGAGCGACACGACGTCGATCCCCGCCCGCCACGTCATGTCAGCAGGGCTGCACCCCAGCGCCACGAGCGCATTCGCGATCCGAGCTCCGTCGAGGTGGGCGCGCAGCTCGTACTCGCCGGCGATGGCCGTCAGCTCGGCGATCTGATCCACGGTGTAGATCGTGCCGCGGTCGGTCGGTTGGGTGAACGACAGCGCCGTCGGCTGTGAAGAGTGCGGATCGCCCCACCCGACCGACGCCAGCGTTCGTCGGAGATGCTCCGGCGACATCCGGAAGTCATCGCCCGCGACGCCGCGCATGACCGCACCGCCGGCGAGCAACGACGTCGCCCCGCCTTCGCTGTTGATGATGTGGGCGGTCTCGTGACAGAGCACCGCCCCCCACGGCGGCACCAGCGCACTCAGCGCGAGGGCGTTGGCGGCGGTGCCGCTGGTGACCGGGAACACCCGTGCGTCGTCGTGTTCGAACACCTCGCGGACGACGTCGTGCAATCGGGCCGTGACATCGTCGGCGCCGTAGGCGATCGCCGTGCCGGTGTTGGCCGCCACGATCGACTCGAGGATCTCGGGTGCGGCGCCGGCCGCATTGTCACTTCGGAGCTCGATCACATCCACCCCAGCGTTCTACCGCACAGATGGTGTCGGATACCTCCCGTGCCGTTAGGTCCTGCCCACAGCGAGGTCGGCGCACGGGAGGTATCCGACACCATCTGTGCCCACCGTCTGTGCCGCAGGAACCGGTCAGTAGCCGCGTGAGGCCTGGTCGTAGGCGGCGACCACGGCGAGCAGCGAGAACGCGAGCAGGGCGCTGGCGCCGATGATCGTCACCCCGTGCACCCCCATCGACGAGGCGCCCGGGTTGTTGTAGCCGGGGCCGACCGGATTCTCCCCCATCTCCAGCAGGGTGCTCACGGTGAGCCAGATCGACGACATGCTGCCGCCGATCGCGACGCCCAATCCCCATCGTCTGACCGACAGGAAGCCGATGACGGCCGCGAGCGCGAGGAGGGCGAGTTGCACGAGCCGAGTCGTGAGCAGCATCGCCGGCGGAGCGCCCGGGGCGTCGCCAACGTACCAGTTGTCGCTGAACGCCGCCAGCCCCTCCGGGATGAGGGGGCCGCCTGCCATCACCAGCCCGGACAGGGCACCGATCGCCGCGATCCAAGGGTTGAGCCCCGATCGGTGGTCGCCGAACGCGTCGTTGAGCGACGCGAAGAACACGACGATGCCGATCGCTCCGGCCGCGATCAGCAGCCAGTAGCCGAGATCGCGGGTGATCGTCAGCGTGAACTGCTGTTCGCTCGGAATCGCCGCCATCTCGTACGCGGCGTCGATCGGGATCTGGGCGAGACCGACGGTCATGGCCGAGATCCCGGCGATCGCGAGTCCGGCGCCGCCGGCGAGACCGGACCCGCCGCGCCACCCGAACGCCGAGGCCACACCACCGGCGACGAGCAGACACACGGCGATCAGCCCGGCGATCGGCAGGTTGTCGGCGAGGTCGGTGCTGATCCAGTCGCCGGTCCGGAACGCGGCCGGTGTCTCGGGTGTGCGCACGAGCCGGTCGGTGCTCGTGACCGACACGACGGTCGCGAACAGCGCGAGGAGGGTGACGATCCCGCCGATCACGGCGAACGCGAACACGGCGGTGAAGCGGAAGTGAGCGCGCTCGCGGATCGGTGTCGGCAACACCGGCAGTTCGGCGGTGCCCGGAGCGGTCGACATCGCAGTGGTTCGGGTCATGCCGGGTTCGGCGCCCCACGGATCGTCCTGCCCGACCGGTCCGGCGACCTCCTCGGCGGTGACGATCGGCGTCGCCTCCGGTCGAGTCCACATCTCGTTGATCGGTTCGGTGGGGATCGGTTCGGTCGCCGGCAGTTGATCGGTGCTCGGGCCGGCAGCGACCGGTTGACCGATCGTGTCGACACTGCCGGTGGCCGCCCACACGGGGTCGTCGTCGCCCCAGACGTCGGTGGCGTCGACGAGTGCGATCGGCACCGTGTCGACCTGTTCCGTCGGGGCCAGACCAGCGGCGCTGGTGTCGCTGGCGGTGTCAGGAGTGGTCGGACCGGCGCCACCGGCGCTCTCGGGTTCGCCGGCGCTGCCGGTGTCGGGCTCGACGGGAGCGGGCTCCGCGTCGGTGGGGTCGGCCGGGTCGGCGCGCTGCTCCTCGAGTGCTGCGCCGCACGCGGTGCAGAAGCGATCGTCGCTCGCGACCGAGTTCCCGCACTCGTGGCACTGCATGGGCAGGCATGGTAGGGGCACATGGCGTCGTGTTGGGGTCGTTCAAGTCATCGACACCCAGACGTCACACGTTCGCGACACGTCCCACGCCGCCGGCGCGGGGTCCGTCGGTCTCAGCCGGCGGCGAGACGGCGGAGCTGGGACGCGATGTAGGGACGTGCGCGGCGTTGCCCACCTCGTTCCGCGATCGCGTCCTGCAGCGAGCGCAGCGCCCGCACGATCACGTCCCGATTCGGATCCCAGCCTCGCCGTTCGCACTCGTCGAGCCAGTCACCGGGCGTGCGGTGGCCGCGCTCGCCGTTGCATCGGCGGCAGGCGGCCAGCTCGTTCTCGATCCAGCTCGGACCACCCTTGATCCGAGGAACGAGGTGCTCGGTCGTCGCCGGGACCAGGCCGTCGTCGTCGAGCGGTCGACGGCACCAGACGCACTCGGCGCCGTCGCGCGCCACGATCAGTTCCATCCGTTCGCGGCGGCCGAGTTGGCGTGGTCGTCGCACGGTTCCAGGCTCGCGCGCCCCGACCACCTCGTCGTAACGTGGTCATCGATGTCGGGACGGTTCGCGCCCTCGCCGACGGGGGATCTGCATCTCGGTAACCTCCGGACGGCGCTGTTGGCCTGGTTGGCGGCGCGTTCCAGTGGTTGCAGCTTCCTGATCCGGATGGAGGACCTCGATCTCGTCACGTCGTCGGTCGAACACGAGCGCCGACAAGTCGCCGACCTCACGGCGCTCGGGCTCGACCACGACGGTGACATCGTCCGCCAGAGCGAACGTTTCGACCTCTACCGCTCCCACATCGACCGGTTGGCCGCCGCCGGTCGGATCTACCCGTGCTACTGCACCCGACGCGAGATCCGTGAGGAGATCGAGGCGGCGGCGAGCGCCCCGCACGGTCTGCCCGACGGCGCGTATCCCGGCATCTGCCGCGACTTGACGGACGACGAGCGCGACGCGCGGGAGGCGGCGGGGCGAACGCCCGCGCTCCGACTCCGTACCGACGGCCAGTGGCTGGAGTTCGACGATCGGGTGCTCGGTCGTGTCGGCGGCCACGTCGACGATGTCGTGCTGGCCCGAGCCGACGGCGTGCCCGCCTACAACCTCGCGGTGGTGGTCGACGACGAACTGCAGGCGATCGACCAGGTGGTACGTGGCGACGACCTCGCCAGTTCGACGCCACGGCAGCTCCTGCTCCAACGGCTGCTCGGGTTCGGGGCGCCCGAGTACCAGCACGTGCCGCTCGTGCTCGGACCGACCGGGCATCGGCTCGCCAAGCGCGACGGTGCCGTCACGTTGGCGGAGCTGGCCGCCGAGGGATGGACGGCCGCAGAGGCGCTGGCGGTGCTCGCCCGATCGGTGGGATTGGCGACCGCGACCGAGCCGACGCCCACGGTCACCACCGACCGCCTGATCGATCGCTACGACCCGTCGGCGCTCCCACGTGAGCCGTCCGCGTTCGCCGACCTCGTAGCGCTTCGTGGTTGAGTGTGCGGTCTGCTTGGTCGACGTCGTCGCGCTTCGGGGCTGAGTGTCGGTCTGTGCTCGTCGACCTCGTAGCGCTTCGTCGCTGAGCGTCCCCGCGCCGGGACGTGTCACGATGCGGGGATGGACGATCTGACGCGGGTGCTCGGCTACGTCGGTGCGCAGGACGACCCGGACGACGCGGACGACGCGCACGGATCACCGGCCGTCGCCGTGGCGCCGGACATCTACGAGCTGGCGTTCTGGACGCCCGAGTTCTGCGCATCGATCATCCGCGCCGCCGAGGCGGTCGGCTTCTCGCCCGACGCCGACGACCCGGTACCCGGCCACGAGGTGTCGCTGGCCTCCATCAGCCCGGCGCTGTTCCAGCGAGTGGAGGTCGACGTCGGTCGTCGCGTGTGGCCGCGGTTGCAGGAGCACTGGCCGCTGATCGAGTACCGGGGGCTCCGCGACGCGTTCGTCATCCGGTACCGCCGTGGCGAGCAGGAGTCGCTCCGACTCCACCAGGACGTCGCCCAGGTGTCGGCGGCGGTCCGCCTCAACGACGACTATCACGGCGCCGAGCTGGCGTTCCCGAGGCAGGGATACGACAACGCCGACGTCGCCGTCGGGCGGTTGATCGCCTGGCCGTCGCTCGTCACCCATCCGCACGAGGCCCTGCCGCTGCGCTCGGGCACCAAGTACGGCCTGACGATCTGGTGCGAGCTCCCCGACGATCTCGAGCAGTACTGACCCGCTCCGTTCGGACCGGGCCCGAAAACCTGCGCACCTGACGGCGCGCGAATGCGCGCGCTCGGTACCCTGGCGTGCTATGGGTCATGACGTGGCGCGCCAGGCCTTCGGCGGGCAACAGTGGAGGATGCTCCTCCTCGGTGTCGGCGCGCTCGCCCTGACGGCGTGCGCCGAGACGACGCTCGCGAGTTCCGAGCCGACCCCGACGCGGCCCGAGCCGGTCATCGTGACCACCACGGCGGCTCCGCCCACGACCACCACGACGACCACCACCACCACGCTGCCGCCGACCACGACCACCACGACGACGCTGCCGCCGACCACGACCACCACGACGCTCCCGGCGGTCCCGGTCGCCGACCCGGCCATCCAGGCGGTCGGATCGAACAGCGGTGAGGCCACTCGTGCCGCCCAGTGGCGTCTGCTCGAGCTCGGGTTCTGGCTGCAGGAACCCGACGGCAGCTATGGGCTCACGACCCGCCAGGCCGTGATGGCGTTCCAGAAGTACTACGGGCTCACCGCCGACGGCGTACTCGGCGACGAGACGGCCGCGAAGATGTCGTCGGTCACCACCAGGCCGACCGCCAGCGCCGACGCCGGCACCCTGGTCGAGGTCGACAAGTCGAAGCAGCTGCTGTTCTTCATCATCGACGGCACCACCGAGTGGATCCTCAACACCTCCACCGGCAGCGAGATCCCCTACCGCGAGCCCGATCAGAACACGCCGGGCGAGTGGCAGGAGGGCGACTCGGTCACCCGCACCGGTCTGCACTCGGTCTACCGCCAGCGCAACGAGGGCTGGTGGGAAGGCGACCTCGGATCGATCTATCGGCCGAAGTACTTCACCGGCGGCATCGCCGTCCACGGATCGAACCACATCCCGAACTACCCCGCCTCGCACGGCTGTGTGCGGGTGAGCGTGCCGGCGATGGACTGGATCTGGGCCAGCGAGATCATGCCGATGGACATCCCCGTCTGGGTCCACGGCTCGATCCCCGGCTGACCCCTTCTGGTCAGTCGGCGGCGATGCCGGCGTCGTAGCTCTGCTCGAGGTCGTCGCGGACGACCTGTTCCTCGAAGCCCCACTGGCAGGCGTACATGGCCGCCAGGTCGGGCGCGTCGGCGAACGCACCCCACTCGTCCGGGTGCCACACGTGGCCGCGTCGGAACGCCTTCGCGCAGTGCCCGAACACCTCGGCGGTCTCGACGACGATCGCCAGCTTGGGCGTGCGGAGCTCCTTGGTGAACGCGGCCAGCAGTTCGGCGTCGGTGGTGAGCACCGCCGGGCCGTTGATGCGCAGCGTCTCGTCACGGCCCGGTGCCATCAGCAGCAGACCGACGTACGGATGCTCGACGATGTTGCGGTAGCTGTCGAGGCGGTTGTTGCCGTTGAGATCCGGGATCGCGACATGGCGATCGTCGAGGCGTCGGACGAAGCCGGCCGGTCCGCCCCGCGGTGACGCGTCGACCGAACCCCGGCCGTTCGACGTGGCGAGCACCAGGAACGGAGAACGGTCGACGAACGCCGCCATGCCCTCGTTGAGATGGTCGAGTTCCTTCGACACCGCGCCACCTCCCGGTGCACGGTAGAGCGACGTCAGTTCGTCGAGGGTGTCGATGCGCGAGCCGAGCGAGCCGAGGTTCATCTGCCTATTCTGCCCGGTCGACGCCTGTCGCCCCGTGCGCGAGACTGGCCGCCGCATTCCGACGAAGGGGGATTCGGTTGCAACAACTGAGCGGTCTCGATGCGGCGTTCCTCTACATGGAAACGCCCAACACCTACGGACACGTGAACGGGTTGGCGCTCTACCAACGCCCGTCGCCCGACTTCAAGCCGTTCGAGGAGGTGCGGGCCCGCTTCGGCGCGATGGTGGGGCACATCGACCCGCTCCGGCGTCGGGTCGCCGAGGTGCCGTTCGGACTCGACCACCCCTACTGGTTCGACGATCCCGAGTTCGATCTCGACTACCACGTGCGCGAAATCGGACTCGCGCCGCCGGGCAACTCGGAGCAACTCGGCGAACAGGTCGCCCGCATCATCGGCCGCCCGATGGATCGTCGTCATCCGCTGTGGGAGGTCTACGTCATCGAGGGGCTCGACGACGGGCACTGGGCGCTGCTGACCAAGTTCCATCACGCGACGATCGACGGTGCCGCCGGCGTGATCATGCTGCGAATGATGACCGATCTGGCGCCCGACGCCGAGTTCCCGTTCGTCGAGGTTCCCTGGCAGGGCGAACACGTGCCCTCCGACACCGAGCTGCTCCAGCAGACGGTGAGACACCTGGTCGCCAATCCGGTGAAGGCGACACGCCTGTCGCTGCGCATGGTGCGCAACCTGGCCGACGCGGCGGGCATCACCTCGCTGAGCGGGGCCGCTTCCCGGGCGCGCGACGTCATCGCCGGCGCGGCAGGGCGATCCGAGGAGTCAGCGCAGTTGAGCGAGCAGCTGCGCAAGGTGTCGATGCCGCTGACGCCGGCGCCGCCGACCCCGTGGAACAAGGCGGTCGGTCCGCACCGGCGGTTCGCGATGCGTTCGGTGCCCCTCGACGACATCAAGATCCTCAAGAACGCCACCGGCGGCACCGTCAACGACGTCGTGATGGCGATCTGTGCCGGCGCGCTGCGCGCGTACCTGCTCGGCCACGACGCCCTGCCCGATGCGCCGCTGCGGTCGATGGTGCCGGTGTCGGTCCGAACGGGTCTCGAAGAGGATCCGTGGACGAACCTGGTGTCGAGCCTGGTCGCCGAGCTCCCGACCGACTGCGACGATCCACTCGAGCGGGTCGCCCGCTGTCGTGACGCGATGCAGGTCGCCAAGCAACAGCTCGATCTCGTCCCCGCCGATGCCATCATGCGTGCCACCGAGGTGACGTCACCGATCGTGGCCACCGCGGCGATCCGGTTGCAGGCCCGCCTCGCCGACCGCTTCAATCTGCCGGTCAACGTGGTCATCTCGAACGTCCCCGGACCGCGCGAGCCGCTCTACCTCGCCGGTGCGAAACTCGACGCGTACGTCCCGGTGTCGACCATCAGCAATGGGGTCGGCCTCAACATCACGGTGCACTCGTACGAGGACCGGCTCGACTTCGGGCTCGTCGCGGATCGTGATCTCGTCCCCGACCTCTGGGATCTGGTCGACCTCCACATCGCCGAGATCGACACCCTGTTCGAGGCAACGGGCGCCCAACGGCCGGGCTCCGACGCGGCGTCACGACGCCGCTCGGCGGCGAAGCAGCCGAGCGCCGAGAAGTCGGCGAGGAAGAAGTCGGCGAGGAAGTCGACCGCGAAGAAGACGGCAGCGAAGAAGTCGGCAGCGAGGAAGACGACCGCGAAGAAGACGGCAGCGAAGAAGTCGGGCGTGACGAAGCGGCGCGCTGCATCCTGACCCGGTGTCAGTCGCCGCCGGTGGCGACCGGGCGGTCGGGATCGGCTGACCACTCGCTCCACGATCCCGGATACAGGCGCGCCTGCTCGACCCCGACCAGCGACAGCACGAGCAGGTCGTGGCAGGCCGTCACGCCCGATCCGCAGTAGACGATCGGTGACTCACCGACGCCGGCGAAGCGTTGCGCGAGTTCGGGGAGCGGTCGGTGGGTGCCGTCGTCGGCCAGGTTGCCGCCGTGGAAGACGTTGACGGCGCCCGGGATGTGTCCGGCTCGGGCGTCGATCGGCTCGTGATCGCCCCGGTACCGCTCGGGGGCTCGGGCGTCGATGACGGTGCCGCCGAACTCGAGCGTCGCGGTCACCGCGTCGGCGTCGACCACACCGGTCCAGTCGGGTCGTGGCGGATACTCCACAGGATCGACGCGAGGGATCTCGTCGGTCAGGCCGAAGCCCGCCGCCGTCCAGGCGTCGATGCCGCCGTCGAGCACCGACGCCTGGGAGTGGCCGATCGACCTCAGCATCCACCACATGCGGGCAGCGATCGCCCCGCCGGCGCTGTCGTACGCGACGACACGGGTCGCCGGGTCGATGCCGAGCCGCCCGAGGAGCGCGGTGAACCGGGCGACGGACGGCAGCGGATGCCGGCCGCCGCCGGTGCCCTGATCATCGCCGCCGGCGAGTTCGGTGTGCAGATCGACGAAGCGGGCGCCGGGGAGATGCGCCTCGTCGTATTCGCGACGGCCCTGGCCGTGGTCCGCAAGGTGGAATCGGACGTCGCACACGACGACGGGCGTGTCATCGTCGACGAGCGCGGCGAGTTCGGTGGCCGAGACGAGCGTCATGAACCGACCGTACCGCGCCCGCCGTCGTCGGCGCGCGGGTGTCGCCGTCGCTCCGGTCGGTGACGTCGTGCCCTGGTCACGGCGCCCGATTTTCGGCACGATGGAACCATGACGAACCAGTCGACGCCCGACAGCCGCTGGGTCGACGGTGACGAGCCGGCGGTGCCCGAACCCCACGACGAACTGCCCGATCATCTCGACCGTCCCCTCGAGGTGCCCGAGGCCGACGCGTTGGAGCAGGAACTCGAGGTCCCGGTCGACGACGAAGACGACTGATCGACGTCGGTCGACCCGACTCAGTCGGGGAGGGCGATGATCGCCTCGTGCTCGACCGAGGCGATCGGTCGGCCGCGCAGCGAGATCCGCAGGTCGACCACGGCGCGTTCGCCGCTGCGTTCGAACCGGTCGATCACACTCGCCGTCACGTCGACCACGTCGCCGCGTCGGGCCACACCGTGGTGGCGGATCGTGCTGCGCGTGTGGATCCACGATCCGCGCACGAGATCGGTCGAAAACACCCGGTTCGCGATCGCCGGCCAGACGGCGGGATGGACGAGACCGCTCGCCTCGTAGAGGGTGAGGTCGTCACCGGCACGTGCGCCGTACCCGGGTCCGAACTCGTCGTCCAGCTCGAACCGTCGAGGTTCCAGCGGCTCGCCGGCCCGCAGATCGGACGCCGCGCCCGAGTCCCGCCACGCCTCGATCGACGCGCGAGGGTTCTGCTCCTCGTCCGCATCGACCGCCGTGACGGTGGTGGTGTCGTCAGCGTTCGGACGAGGGACGAACTCGATCGTGCGGCCGGCGAACACGGGCGCCCGGAACCGCACCGACGCTCCACCACGCGCGACCCAGTCGATGCCCCACGCAGCGACCAGCGGGTGGGTGAGGTAGGCGTAGGTGGTGACCCCGGCGACGAGCGCCGCGGGGAAGCCGGCCTCCCGGGCGCCGTCGTCGGTGTGGATCCGGTTGCCGGCGTGCTCGGGCAGATTGCGCGCCACCACCGACCACGCCTTCGGTTCCGTCATGCCCCCACCGTAGATCCCCCCGACCCGCCCGACCCCCCGGACGCCTGGTGGATTAAATCGCCTGTGTGTCCACCGGTGGACGCCTGGTGGATTTAATCGCCTGTGTGTCCGGGGTCGGGCCGGGCTGCTGGACGCCTGGTGGATTAAATCGCCTGTGTGTCCACCGGTGGACGCCTGGGCGATTTAATCGCCTGTGTGTCCACGGGCGGAAGGGGGTCCGGGCCGGGTGCGCGGTGAGGGTGGCGGGGTACGGTGGCGGCGGCATGGGTGAGGGAACCGAGCACCGCCGACCGAGTGTCGTGCTGACCGGCTTCATGGGGACCGGCAAGACGACCGTCGGCCGCGTCCTCGCCGACCGCCTCGGCTACGAGTTCGTCGACACCGACGCGATCATCGTCGATCGACACGGCCCGATCCCGACGATCTTCGCCGATCACGGTGAGGACCACTTTCGTGCCCTCGAGCGCGACCTTGCCGCCGAGCTGGCCGAACGCGACGGCATCGTCGTGTCGACCGGCGGTCGCATGCTCGTCGATCCGGTCAACGCCGAGGTGTTCGAACGCCGCCATCTGGTGGTCGCACTCAGCGCGACACCCGACACGATCTACGAGCGCGTCGGCGGTGAGCGGGCGGCGACCAGTCGTCCCCTCCTCGCGGGCGGTGACGTCCGCACCCGCATCGCCGAGCTACTCGACGAGCGTGCCGGTCCGTACGGTCGGTTCCGCCAGGTGGCGACCGACGATCGCACCCCCGACGAGATCGCGGCCGAGATCGCCGAGCTGGTCGAGCTGGTCGAGGGGGCCGAGCAGCTCGACGATTCGGCGCACCGGCAGTCGGAAGGCGGTTGGTCGACCGGGCGGTCCGCGACCGACTAGACCAGACGGCATGGCTGAGTTCACACACGGCGATGCCACCATCGCCTACGACCTCGAAGGACCCGCTGACGGCATGCCCGTCCTGCTGATCGCTCCGGGTGGGATGCGGTCCGCGAACGCGATCTGGAACGACATGCCGTTCAATCCGCGTACCGAGCTGGCCGACACTTACCGCTTGATCGGCATGGACCAGCGCAATGCGGGCCGCTCGTATGCGCCCGTCTCACCCGACGACGGGTGGGCCACGATGCGCGACGACCAGCTGGCTCTCCTCGATCACCTCGAGATCGATCGGTGTCACGTGCTCGGCATGTGTATCGGCGGGCCGTACATCGCTGGCCTGCTGCGCGCGGCGCCCGACCGCTTCGCGTCGGCGGTGATGTTGCAGCCGGTCGGGATCGAGCCCGACGGCAGCAATCGGCAGGCGTTCTACGAGATGTTCGACGCCTGGGTCGACCAGAAGGCGGAGACCCACGGCGACGTCGACCGGGCGACGTGGGAGTCGTTCCGCAGCAACATGTGGGACGGCGAGTTCCTGCTGACCGCTTCCCCCGGCGACGTCGCCGAGATCGACACGCCGCTGCTGGTCGCGATGGGGAACGACCTGTATCACCCGCAGTCGACGTCGCGCACGATCGCCGACGTCGCCCCGAACGTCACCTTCGTCGAGACATGGAAAGAAGGCGACGCCCTCGCCACCTTCCCGCCCAAGGTGCGCGAGTACCTCGCCGCCCACTGACGCCCACTCGGGTCAGGTGTCGGACGTGACGCCGAGGAACGAAGCGTTGCCGGCAGATCACCTGAACCGTGACCGGTGCGCGAACCCGAGCGCTCGAGCAGCCGCAGGATCCCGGAGTCAGGTGACCGTCGGTCACGGGCTCGGCTGCGCCTCACCCGTCACCTGTGGCACCTGGCCCCGCCGACCCGGGGGTCGGTCAGCGAATGGTGGAATCGGTGACCTGGATGGGGCCGTTGCCGAGGTAGAAGATGCCGGGGAAGCCGCGGGTCTCGAAGCCGAGGCTCGGGTTGTCGATCAGTTCCGACCGGTCGATGCGGAGGTTGCCCGTCCGATCGTTCGACACGAAGAAGATCGCCCCGCCACCCTCGTCGGCGACGTTGCCGGTCATCAGCGAGCCGTCCACGTCGAGGGTGTACGTGTTCCCGTCGAGCGCGATCGCGCCACCGTTGCCACCGCCGGGTGTGCCGGGTCGGGCCGGATTGGCGCCGTCGCCGGTCGTCCGGTTGCCGGTGAACACCGAGTTGACGACCTGCCACGACACCCCGATGCTCGACAGCGCGCCGCCGTTCGAGCAGCGGTTGTCGGCGAAGGTGCTGGTGGCGACGACGACCGGTCGACCTTGGTGTTGGCTGAGCACTCGCAACCCACCGCCGCCGACGTCGGGCCCGACCGGGTCGCATCGGTTGTTCCTGAACGCGCTCTCGACGACCTTCACCCGTCCGCCACGGACGAACACGGCGCCGCCGCCGCCGCCGTCGACGGTCTGGCCGGTGCTGTTGCCGCCGGTGAATCCGATCCGCTGGATCGTGAGGGTGGGGTGATCCTGATCCTGACAGTGGGAGGTCGTCCACACCTGCGCGCGATCGCATGTGTTCATGTAGAGGATGCGTCGCCGGTCGGCTCCGCTGAGGGTCACCAGCCCGCCGCCGTCGAGCACGACGTTCGGGCGATCGTTGAACACCTTGGCGGTCGTGTGCATCGTGATCGTGACCGGGTCGGGACCACAGTCGAACGTGATCACCCCGCCCGCCGCCACGGCCGCGACGACGGCCTGCGACGTGCAACTCGTCGGGGTGCCGATGCCGATCACATGGTCGGGGTTCGTCACGTCGACCGGTCGCGCGGTCGACGGCAGCGGGACGCCGTTGGGGTTGCCGACGGTGTCGTCGACGATCCGCTCGGCGTGCCGGGTCACTCGCGCCGGCTCGTCGATCCGCGACGGTGCGGCAACAGCAACCGCTGCCGCACCGAGGGCGACCACGAACGCGATGACGGCAAGACCCCGCACGACGTCAGTATCGACCGGATCGCCCCAGAGTTGAGCGCGGGAGAGTTGAGCGCGGGCGCCGTGTGGGTCGACCGAGCAGCGGCCCGTCGAGTTCGCTCACCCGTCCCGGGTCAGGTGGCCGCTGGTCGACGCCTCGTTGCTCGGCGTCACCTCCGGCACCTGACCCGCGTCAGGCTTCGTCGCGGATGACCTGCAGGCCCGCCGGGTCGACGAGGCTGTCGTGGAGGCGGAGGTTGTGGTTGTGGCCGACGTGGTGGAGGCCGAACGCCGACTGGATCGCGGTGTACATCCCCATCGCGTCGAGCGCGTGGTTGACGCTCTGTTTGGCGAGGGTCAAGCCGATCGACGGTCGCTTGGCGATGTGCTCGGCCATCGTCAACGTCTCCGCTTCCAGTTCGTCGCGGGCGACGACCTTGTTCACCATGCCGTGTCGCAGCGCTTCTTCGGCGGTGATGGCTCGGCCGGTGAACAGCATCTCCTTCGCCAGACGGGCACCGGCTTCGAACGGGTGGGTGAAGTACTCGTGCCCGTTCATGCCGAACGCGACGACCGGGTCGGAGAACGTGGCGTCGTCGGAGCACACGACGAGGTCCATCGGCCAGACCAGCATCAGCCCGCCGGCGATCACTTTCCCCTGCACCTGAGCGATGGTCGGCTTGGGGAGGTTTCGCCAACGCCAGCACAACCCGACGTACATCTCGGCCTCGGTCGCCATGTAGCCCTCCGCGCCAGGCGCGTCGAAGCAACACCAGGTGCCGAGCGGGTCGATCCCCTCCATGCTCGTGCCGGCCCGCAGGTCGTGCCCGGACGAGAAGTGGTTGCCGTCGGCCGCCAGCACGATCACCCGGACCTCGTCGTCGCGCGCGGCGCGGTCGAACGCCTCGTTCAGCTCCGACAGCATCCGGTAGTCCTGCGCGTTGGCCGCCTCGGCTCGCGCCAAGACGATGCGTGCCACCCGATCGGCCGGTCGCTCGTATCTGATGTGTTCCCAGTCGCTCATCTCCGAAGTGTGGTGCACATGTCGCCGACGAGTCGTGCCGGGCGACGACGGTGGACCACGGGCAGACGGCGGCCTGGGCCCGATCACCTCGGGTGTCACGTTTCACCCGGTCGGGTGAGGGGCACATGCGGTCCATGTCGACGCGCGACGACCACACCGTCCCTGCCACCACCACTCCCGACACCACCCCCGTCACCGTGACCGACGAGGAGTTCGGTCGCCTCCGGATCATGAACCTCGCACTGGCCGCGCTCCACCTCACATCTGGGGTGCTGATGCTGCTGCTCAGCAACGGTTTCGAGCTGTCGATCAGCTCGTTCTCGATCGGCGGGCCTCCGGGCACCGACCCGACCGAGGGCACCGTGAGCACCGTGTGGAGCTATCCGCTCGGCCCGGCCGTCGCGGCGTTCGCCTTCCTGTCGGCGCTGTTCCACCTGATCGTCGCCCTCCCGCCGGGTTCGGTGAAGTACCGCAGTGAGCTCGAGCACGGACGCAACCGGTTCCGCTGGGTCGAGTACTCGTTCTCGGCCACGCTGATGATCGTGATCATCGCGATGATCACCGGCATCACCGACATGGCGGCGCTGGTCGTCATCGCCGCCGCCAACGTCGCCATGATCCTGTTCGGCTGGGTGATGGAGGTCGTCAACCCACCGGGCGAACGGGTGTGGTGGTCACCGTTCTGGTTCGGCTGCATCGCCGGCGCCGCCCCGTGGATCGCGATCGTCGCCACGCTCGTCTACAACGTGAATCAATCCGATGGCGGGGAGGGCCCGCCGGGGTTCGTGTACGGGATCATCGTGTCGATCTTCGTCCTGTTCAACTGCTTCGCCGTCAACCAGTGGCTGCAGTACAAGGGGGTCGGCAAGTGGCGCGACTATCTCGTCGGCGAGCGCACCTACGGCGTGCTGAGCCTGGTCGCGAAGACGGCGCTCGCCTGGCAGATCTTCGCCAACGTCCTGATCGGGTGACCGACCGCCAGACCCCCGCGAGACCCGTCAGTAGATCGTGCGTGCCATGTGGTCGGGGTAGTCGGCGTCGTACGTCTCGGCGTCGAACGAAACGACGATGCCGGCCATCACCTGGCCGACCGTCGGGATGTCGTCGTGAGTGCGGTGTTCGGCGTTCCAGAGATCGGACCGCACCAGCGCCTTCGGGCACTGGGTGTACACCTCGGTGACGCCCACCTCGATCACCGACGTGGGCACCTTGTCGTCCATCGCGAACGTCTGTCGGAGCGCCGGACAGGTGAGCAGACGAGCGGCTCCGTTGACGCGCAGCGTGACCCCGATGCCCGGGACGAAGAACAGCAATGCGATGCGACCGTCGACGACGATGTTGCGCAGGGTGTCGACCCGGTTGTTGCCGCGCCGGTCGGGGAGCATCAGGGTCCGGTCGTCGACGATCCGGACGAAGCCGGGCGGGTCGCCGCGCGGTGAGCAGTCGACGCCGTCGGGTCCGACCGTCGCGACGACCACGAACGGCGACTCCTCGACGTAGCGGGCCTGCTCGGATGTGATGGCGGGCGTGACCTTGCGCTCCATCCCGTCGCGCCACGGGTACAACGTTTCGAGGTCGTCGATCGAACGGACCTGGCCTCGATCGGGGTCGAACTCGGCTGCGCTCATGCGCCGACGCTATCCCGCTCGGCGAACCGGATCAGAGGGGGTTGCAGTCGGCGCAGCGGCCGGTCACGCGCACGTCGATCGCCTCGGTCACGAACCCGCCGTGGGAGGTGAGGTCGCGATGGAGCGCCTCGACGCTCGGGGCGTGATGGTGGTGCACCGTGCCGCAGACGCCGCAGACGAGATGGATCACGGCGTCGCCGTGCGAACGCTCCCACGTGGCAGCGTCGCCGAGGCGCGACTCGCGGACGAGGTCGATCTCGGTGAACAGCGCCAGTGTGCGATAGATCGACGACTGGTTCACGCCGGGGTCGAGGGCATGGACGCGCTCGGTGATCTCCTGCGCGTTGAGGTGCCCGTCGGTCTCGGCGAGCACCTGCCACACGACGTGGCGAGGCCGGGTGACGCGATGCCCGTGCGATCGCAGGGTCGCGTCGAGATCCATGTCGTGGATCGTAGGTGGTGGCGGCGCCCGGCCCCACC
>NZZV01000098.1 GCA_002698945.1 Acidimicrobiaceae bacterium | reverse complement strand
CGCGTGCGACCGCTACTCGAATCTGACATGACACTCCAATCCGGGGCACATGCCCCTCAAGGTAGATGTCCGTCAAACCGGGTCAACCTCAACTGGTCATCGCGGTGACCTGCAGCGTCATGACGGGGACGACCAAGATGCCGCCGATACAGGCGATCGCCGAGCCGAGCGACCAGTTCAGCACGGCGATCCGGTTCGGCGAGATGCCGACCGCCGCCGCGGAGCGCTCACTCTCCGACACCGCTTCGGTCTGGATGCCGAACTGCGACGAACGGTAGAGGAGCCAGAGCAGGAATGCGGAGACGCAGCCGATCGCCAGCAGGATGAGGCGGTCGGCGGTGATGCTGACGTTGTCGTACAGGGTGATGCGATCGGTGGGCAGCTCGCTCGGCACCTGCCTCGGCTTGGAGCCGTAGCGGATCACGACGCCCGCCTGGACGGTGATCAACACACCGAGGGTGGCGACGAGTTGGACGAGGGTGCTGGCTCGCTTGCGTTGCAGCGGTCGGAGGATGACCCAGTGGGTGAGCGCACCGAGCGTGGCCGAGAGGAGGACGCCGAAGAACGATGCCAGCCAGAAGCTGTGGCCGTGCTCGTACTGCAGCTCGTACTGGAGGAAGACGCCGGCGATGGCGGTGCCACCATCGTGACGTTCGACGGAGATCCCGACGTGGAGGACCTGCGATCAGTCTGGCGAACCGTGGCCGAGGAGTCGGTGACCTACTTCGGCACCTCCGCACCGTTCCTGATGAACTGCCGCCGGGTCGGCGTCGAGCCCGGGAGCGAGTTCGACCTGAGCGCACTCCGCGCCGTCGGATCGACGGGTGCCCCGCTGCCGTCCGACGGCTTCCGGTGGGTGTACGAGCACGTGAAGGGCGACGTCATGCTGTCGTCGTCGAGTGGCGGCACCGATATCTGTTCCGGCTTCGTGGGCGGCAACCCCACGTCGCCGGTCCGAGCCGGCGAGATCAGCGTTCGGTACCTCGGTGCCGCCGTCGACGCGATGGATGGCGAGCTCGTCGTCACCGAACCGATGCCGTCGATGCCGGTCCGGTTCTGGGGGGACGACGACGGCGCACGCCTGCGCGAGGAGTACTTCAGTGCGCGTCCCGGCATCTGGACGCACGGCGATCTGCTCCGGTTCACCCGTTCCGGCGGGCTCGTCCTGAGCGGACGCTCCGACGCGACGCTCAATCGTGGCGGCGTCCGGATCGGGACCTCCGAGGTGTATCGGGTCGTCGAAGGCCTGCCGGGCGTCGCCGACTCACTCATCGTCCATCACGAGGACGGTGACCGGCTCGTGCTGTTCGTGGCGATCGACGAGACGGCGTCGAACCAGAACATCGTCGACGAGGCGAAGCGGGCACTGCGTGTTCAACTCTCCCCCCGCCACGTCCCGAACGAGGTGTACGTCGTCCCCGCGATTCCCACGACGATGTCGGGCAAGAAGCTCGAGGTGCCGGTGAAGAAGATCCTCGCCGGTGCCGATCCGGATGCGGTGGCGTCCCGCGCCGAACTGCGAGATCCCGCAGCGATCGATGCGATCGTCGAGGTCGCGGCGGCACGAAGTCGGCGGTTGCGTTGGGACGAAGCATCGCGCGCCTTTGCCGGCGAAGGCGAGACACCGCGCCCCGTGTCGGCGCGGCGCGAGGAGCTGCTCGAGATCGCCGCCGACCTGTTTGCCCGTGAGGGTTTCGCGAGCGTCACCGTCGGCGACCTCGGCGCCGCCGCCGGCATCTCAGGTCCGGCCCTGTATCACCACTTCGACAGCAAGGAAGCGGTGCTCGGGGAGATGCTCGTCGGCACGAGTCACCACCTCCTCGTGGCGGCCCAGGGCGTGCGAGAGACGGTGCCGCCGAGCCGTCTCCTCGACGAGCTCATCGCTCTGCACGTCGACTTCGCGGTCGACCACCGCTCGCTCATCTCGGTGCAGTACAGCGACCTCAAGACCGCCACCCCGGACGACCAGGACCGGGTACGTCGCCTCCAGCGCGACTACGTGCAGATCTGGGTGGACGCCTTGGTCCAGATCCGCAGCGGCATCAGTGAGGCAGCGGCACGATCTGCGGTGCACGCGGTGCTGGGGCTGATCAACACGACGCCGTTCAGCCCGCTCACGTCCGCCACCGAGATCGTGGCGCTCCTGCGCACGATGGCAACCGCCGCGCTGAGTTCCGTCGGCAGACCGGACGGGTCGAACGCCGACGACCCCTGACGTCTCGCGCCGACCGAGCACGACGAGGGTGCCGTCGTCGACGATGCAGTTCGTCGGCGATCTCGCTCGCTTAGCATGCCGACATGGGGGAACGGGCAGCACAGGTGGTCGTCACGACCGATCGGTTCGACGACGACCTGGCCGAACTCACCGATCGCTACGGCTTCCGCGTCGAGCAGATCTTCCCGGCCGACGCTCCGTCGACCGCCGTGATCTCCCGCGACGGCACCACGCTGCGGCTCGAAGCAGGGGTGCCGGCGAGGCCGGTCGAGCTGCGACTGTCCGTCGCCTCCCGACGTGGTCCCGTGCGACTTCCCGGCGGAACCCGCATCGTGTTCACGGTCGACGACTCGACGATCGATGTTCCGCCCTGTCGCCCGACGCTGGCGATCCGGCATCACGACGGCGACGCAAGCCCCGGCCGCGCCGGGATGCGCTATCACGACCTGATCCCCGATCGGTGGGGCGGACGCTACATCGCGTCGATCATCTCGATTCCCGACGGCGGTCCGGTTCCCGACTACGTGCACTACCACCGCGTCCGGTTCCAGATGATCGCCGTCAAGCGAGGTTGGGCGAAGGTCGTCTATGAGGGCCAGGGCGAGCCGTTCGTCATGCACGCGGGCGACGTGGTCACCCAGCCACCCGGCATCCGGCACCGCGTCCTCGAGGCGTCGCCCGGGCTCGAGGTCGTCGAGGTGAGCTGTCCCGCCGAGCACGAGACGATCGCCGACTGGAGCCATGTCCTGCCCGACGAACCGGCGTCCACCGACCGTACATGGGACGGCCAACGCTTCGTGCGCCACGTCCACGCCGACGCCGCGTGGGTCCCTGGACGGCTCGTGGGTTGGGAAGCGTGTGACACCGGCATCGCAGCGGGGACCGAAGGCGACGCCGACGTCCGTATCGTGCGCCCGTCGGGGGCCGGGACGATCGGCGACGACCTCCTCCGGTTCGACAGCGAGTTCGCGCTGGTCGTCGTTCTCGACGGCAGCGTCCAGTTCATCGCCGACGGCCGACCGGCGGTGCTGCTCACCGACGGCAGCAGCGTCGCGGTGCCCGCCGACCTGCCGCACCGATTCCTCGAGCCGTCGCCCGATTGTCTGATGCTCGTCGTGACGGTCCCGGCTCGCCGCCGCTGAGCCCGGATAGCCTCGCCCCTCGTGCCGATCCCGACTCCTGTCGCCCAACTCGCCCGCGGGTTCGCCATGGGCGCCGCGGACAT
Source organism: Acidimicrobiaceae bacterium (assembly GCA_002698945.1). Classification (GTDB taxonomy): domain Bacteria; phylum Actinomycetota; class Acidimicrobiia; order Acidimicrobiales; family Ilumatobacteraceae; genus Ilumatobacter. Next base: position 6,218 of record NZZV01000098.1, on the reverse strand, counting down.
CGTCCCCGGCGTGTCCGGCGGCACCGTCGCCTTGGTGCTCGGCATCTACGAGCGTCTGATCCGCAACGTCCACGCCGGCGCCCATGTCCTGAAAGAGGCGCTGCGGGGTCGCTTCTCCGAGGTCGGGCCGTCGATCCGCAAGGTCGAGTGGCTCTGGCTCGTGTCGCTGCTGGCCGGCATCCTGGTCGCGGTCGCGGCCCTGTCGTCGGTCCTCGAGCGGCTGCTCGAAGAGCAACCGGTCCGGATGGCGGCGCTGTTCTTCGGTCTCGTCGCCGGTTCCATCGTCGTCGCCTGGCGCCTCGTCCGCCGCAAGACGTGGATCGAGTTCGCCGTCATGCTGGTCGTCGCATTGGCGCTGTTCCTGGTCCTCGGGCTGCGCTCCGACACTGAGTCCGACGCGGCCGAGGTCGTCACCCGATCGCCCTGGGTCTTCTTCGGTGCGGGTGCGATCGCGATCTGCGCCATGATCCTGCCCGGGATCTCCGGCTCGTTCATCCTCGTGATGCTCGGTATGTACACCGAGGTGTTGGGCGCGGTGAACGATCGGGACTTCGCCTCGCTCGGAGCGTTCATGCTCGGGTGCGTCGTCGGACTCGCCCTGTTCTCGACCGTGCTGAACTGGGCGCTCGAACACCACCACGACGTGGTGATGTCGGCGATGATCGGCCTGATGCTCGGGTCACTTCGGGTCCTGTGGCCGTGGCCCGGCGGCACCGACACGACCGATCTGGCCGCTCCCTCCGGCGACGTCGTCGTGCCGATCCTGCTGGCGGTGGGCGGCGCCGCCGTCGTCCTGACCGTCGAACTGGTCGCCACCCGCCTCAACGACGCGTGACCCGTCGGTTGATGTCCGACATCAACCGACCACTCGATACGTTCTAGCCTCGGGACATGAGTGAGCGCATCGCAGTTCGCACGTGTCCGCTGTGCGAGGCCGGCTGTGGCCTCGAGATCACGCTCACGAGCAACGACGACGGCACCGAACGCGTCAAGCGCATACGTGGTGACCGCGACGACGTGTTCTCGGGCGGCTACATCTGCCCGAAGGGCTCGACGCTCGGCCATCTGCACGACGATCCCGACCGGCTCCGCCGACCGGTCGCGAAGCGCGACGGCGAGTTCGTCGAGGTGTCGTGGGACGAGGCGTTCGCCACGATCGAGGCCGGACTGCTGCCGATCCTCGAGGAACACGGCCGCGACGCCTGTGCGATCTACCTCGGCAACCCCGGCGCCCACAGCCTCGGCCCGATGCTCTACAACCGAACGCTGATCAGCGCGCTCGGGAGCCGGAACCGGTTCTCGGCATCGACGGTCGACCAGCGCCCGAAGGAGCTGTCGGCCGGATTGATGTTCGGGTCGGTCGCCGTGCCCGTGCCCGATCTCGACCGCACCGACTTCCTGCTCATGCTCGGCGCCAACCCACACGCGTCGAACGGATCGCTGTGCACGGCCCCCGACTTCCCGGGTCGCCTCGACCGTCTGCAGGAGCGTGGTGGCACGCTGGTCGTCGTCGACCCTCGACGGAGCGAGACGGCCGAGCGAGCCGATCAGCACCTGGCGATCCGGCCGGGCGGCGACGCGCATCTGCTGGCGGCGATCGCGAACGTGTTGGTCGCCGACGGTCTCGCCGACGTCGGCCGACTCGCCGAGCACACGAACGGCCTGGACGACGTGACCGAGGCGCTCGCGTCGTACACGCCGGAGCGGGTCGAGCGAGCGACCGGTCTGGATGCCGACGCGATCCGCACCCTCGCCCACGACCTGGCAGCGGCACCAGCGGCCGCCGTGTACGGCCGCATCGGTACGTGTACGCAGGAGTTCGGCACGCTCACCTCGTGGCTCGTCGACATCGTGAACCTCCTGAGCGGCAACCTCGACCGTATCGGCGGCGCGATGTTCGCCAAGGGCGCCGTCGGTCAGCCTTCGACCAAGGGGGCACCCGGCACCGGACGCGGGCTGCGGATCGGGCGCGTCACGAGCCGAGCCGGTGGACGCCCGGAGTCGCTCGGCGAGTTCCCGGTCACCGCACTCCCCGAGGAGATCGAGACTCCCGGCGACGGCCAGGTGCGCGCGCTGATCACGGTCGCCGGCAATCCCGTTTCGTCCAACCCGAACTCCGAGCGTCTCGACGCCGCGCTGGCGTCGCTCGAGTTCATGGTCGCGATCGACCCGTACGTCAACGAGACGACTCGCCACGCCGACGTGATCCTCCCGCCGCCGTCGGCACTCGAGAAGTCGCACTACGACATCGCGTTGCTCAACTTCGCGGTCCGCAACGTCGCCAACTACTCCCCTGCCGTCCTCGACACGCCCGACGATCAGCCCGAGGAATGGGAAATCCTGGTGCGGCTCGCCGGACTGCTCGGAGGCGCCGGCGCGAACGCCGACGTCGACGCGATCGACGATCAGGTCGCCGCAGCGATCCTCGGTTCGGCGGTGCGTGACGAGCACTCGTCGGTGCACGGGCGCGACCTCACGGAGTTGCAGGAACAACTCGATGGCCGCCGCGGGCCGGAGCGACTGCTCGACATCATGCTGCGCACCGGTCCGTATGGCGACGGCTTCGGCACCGACCCCGAGGGGCTGTCATTGGCGGTGCTGGAGGCGAACCCGCACGGCGTCGATCTCGGCGCGCTCGAACCCGAACGGATCCCCGGGGTGCTCCGCACACCGTCGGGCAAGATCGAGGCGTTCCCCGAGCCGATGCGTGTCGATCTCGCCCGCCTCGAGGCGTCGCTCGACCGCGAGGTCGACGGCCTCGTGCTCGTCGGGCGACGTCACGTGCGGTCGAACAACTCGTGGATGCACAACGTCCGGGTGCTCACCAAGGGTCGGAACCGCTGCACCCTGCAGGTGCACCCCGACGACGCCGACCGACTCGGGCTCGTCGAGGGGTCACCGGCGACCGTTCGTTCGCGCGTCGGCGAGGTGTCGATCGACGTCGAGATCACCGACGCCATCCGACCCGGTGTCGTGAGCATCCCGCACGGATTCGGACAGAACCTGCCCGGCGTCCGACTGCGCGTCGCCCAGGAGTACCGGGGCGTGAACACGAACGTCCTCACCGACGAGCACTTCGTCGACGAGGTGAGTGGCAACATCGCCCTCAACGGTGTGCCGGTGTCGGTCTCACCGAGCTGACGGCGCGTTGACGGCGACGAGCCAGCTGTTCGGAGCTCCTCCTGCGCAGGCATGATCCGGCCCTCGCATCCACCACGAGCGCCGAGAGTTTCGGCGTGCGCCGCGCCGTAGATTGACCGAACCATGCCGACTCACATCGCTCCCAGGCTCCTCCTGATCGCGGCCATCGCCGTACCGCTGTTCGCCGCCTGCGGCGACGACGACGAAGCAACCCCGCTGGACGCGGCTGCGCTCGAGGGTCGTACCTTCGTCGCAACCGACTTCACCCCCGACGGCATCGTCGACGGCTCGGAGATCACGGTCGTCTTCGACGACGGCGCCGTGGTCGTGACGGCCGGGTGCAACACGCAGCGCGGTGGCTACTCGATCGAGGAGAACGTGCTGAACGTCGAGGCCATGGCGAGCACGATGATGGCGTGCGACGAGGCTCTGATGAACCAGGACACAGCGCTCGCGGCGCTCATGTCGTCGTCACCGACCGTCGAACTCGACGACGACACCCTCACCGTGACGTCCGGCGACACCCAGCTCGTCCTCGTCGAGGGCTGATACTGCGTCACGCAGCGTCCCCGCAGATCGGGACGTACAGCTGATCCGGCGATCTGGGGCGCTCACCAGGTCGGCCAGCGCGTGGGTTCGGGGATTGGACGAGCACGGACAATGCGTGCCGATCACCGCTCAGGGTAGAGGTTCGCGTTGTCGGCACCTGGATGGCGAGCCACCTGAGGACTCATGGCCTCATCCAGCTTTCAGGTCGACAAGACTGACACTGAGCTCGGCGTCGAGCGCCTCGGCAATCTTGTCCAACGTCGGCAGGCTTGGTGAAACGTTTCCGCCCTCGAGCCGAGCGATCGCCGACTGAGTCGTCCCGACAAGCTCCGCGAGTTCGCGCTGGCTGAGCCCGCGTGCCTCGCGCAGTGCTCGGACTTCCATCGCCAAGCGGATCGCTCGACCTGCCTTGTCGTACCCACGGCGGCGTCCCGCGCTGTCGGCGCGTGTCGCCTTGAGTTCATCCCAGCTTCGCTTACTCATTGGTCCTCCTCGACGGTGTGGCCCTCGGCCACACATCGCTGCATCGCCTTCTCGGCACGATCGATCTCTCGGCGCTCCTGGCGTTGGGTCTTGACGAACACGGTCAGCAACACGATCCGTCGCCCGGACGCGATGTAGTAGGTGATTCGCACCCTCCGCCGGTCCAGGCTGAAGCGAAGCTCTCGGAGCTTGCCTCGCAGTTGGCGGGTGAACGGTTCACCGAGATGGACTCCTTCGTCGGCCAACAGGTCGATGTACCGCTCTGCATGACCGAACGACTCGTCGTCGAGGCCGTCGAGCCATTCGACCACCTCGTCCTCGAGTTCGATCGTACCCCAAGACATAGCAGCGATGCTATCCCCGAACCCGACCAGCGTTGTGGCGATATGGAAGCATCTCGCCACCGATGAACGCTCCTCGGTCGTGCCACGCTGGTCGGCCGGGGACTCTGCCGCACCGAAACGTTGCGTGCCGTCGCGGCCGCAACGCTCCACCGATGTGAGGATATGGGGGTGAAGCTGCGTTGCCGATGGTGGACACGGCTCCTGGCGGCCGACAATGTGTACGCATGCAGTCTGGCGGCGGCGAGGACAAGACGCAGCGTGCGTACGACGAGCGCAAGTGGCGTCTCGCGTTTCTCGCGTTGCTCGGACTTCTCGCCTTGTTCGTTGCGATGGCGATCGCCCCTGAGCACTTCACCACAGACTCGTGGCGCGGGCCGCAGACTCCGACCGAGGCCCGGCGGTGGGGTGTCGCCGGTGCGCTCTTCTGGATCTACATCCTGGTCCGGAGTCTCCGGTATCGCCGAACCCACGCCAGCCGCCATGAGCCGTAGTGCGACACCTCGACAGACCAGCCGCCGGGTAGGTGCGCATCCGCTGGTGCGGCCACGCCCCACCAAGGTTGGGCAACGCCGGCCGCCGCAACCACGCATGTCGACGGACCGATAGCGGCCATCGACCCGCACGTAGCCGGCACAGCGTGCGTTGCGTCGACCGGCGCAGCCTTTCACCATCAGTGACCGCGATACCGAGTGGGTCATGGCGCGGTAACGATCCGCCGTCGGCGATCCGCAGTGTCTCAAGGCTGACTGTTAGCTCCGCTGCCTACAAGCGGCAATACTCCAACAGGTGGGCTACGAACTGCACGTCAAACGGCTTCGCGACGGTGGCGTCGAGAAGATCGAAGAGACGGAATGGTTCGACTTCGTCAGCGCCTCACCGGACTTTGTCCTGCGAGATGAGTTGTCATTCTCGTCACCGTCCGGCGAACAGCTGACGATACGCGGTCCATTCGGCTGCTGGACCGGTCATCCGAGCGTCGATCTGGTGCCGTTCAGATGGCTTGGCGGCCGGGTTACGGTGCCGTTCGGTGACGAACACGCCGTGGTTGGTGCACTTCTGGTGGCCGACGCGCTTGATGCGACCGTCTTTGGTGATGAAGGCGAAGAGTACGACGATCAGCTCGGGTCAGAGTCCATCTCGCCGCCGTGGGGGTCCGCCGACATCGACGACCCTCGATCTGATCCGGTGACGGCGCAAGTGCCAAGCTTTAGTGCACCCCCGCCCGAGGAGGAGGTGGCCTTCGACTTCGACGGTGGTCCAACCATCTGGGACCGGGTGCTCCCGTGGATGCGCCGCCAGCGCCGACGCTCAGTCGCGGCTCGCGTCCAGGGTGAACTCGCCACACCGAACGGACCGGCTCAGCCCGATCAGGAGCGCATATCAACATGTGTCGACGACGATTCGACCCACGCGCCAACCGGCAGGACGATCCCAATGACCTGGTCGGCGGCCGGCCACCTCGGTGATCGCGCTACTGAGCGCCTCCGACAGCGAGAACGCTCCGCTCACGTGCCGATCTGAGTGTCTTCGTTGGCCAGGTCGGCAATGACGTTATGCGTGGCGCCTTGCGAGCAGGTGGAGGCGAGCGGCGCCTGTCAACCTTTTTGAGGCAGGTTTCTTGGGGAATCAGTGAGTCGTGGGTTCCTCCTCGTCGGGCTTGTTAATCCAGACCGCGTCGGGCAGCGGTGGGGGTGACGGCGG
>NZZV01000097.1 GCA_002698945.1 Acidimicrobiaceae bacterium | reverse complement strand
CCCGCCGACCGATGAACGACCCGCGCGAGACCCGACACCGGTCCCGCCGACCGATGAACGACCCGCGCGAGACCCGACACCGGTCCCGCCGACCGATGAACGACCCGACCCCGTCGGGATCGTGTGATGAACGTGTGACTGAATATGTGTCGAATGGTGCCTGGCACCATTCGACACGGATGGGAGTGTCTGGATGAGTACCGAGACGACCAACGAGTGGTTTCGCGATGCGGTGATCTACGAGTTGCACGTGCGTGCGTTCGCCGACTCGAACGGCGACGGCACCGGCGACTTCGACGGGCTGACTTCCCGACTCGACTACCTCGTCGATCTCGGCGTGACCGCGGTGTGGTTGTTGCCCTTCTATCCGTCGCCGCTGCGCGACGACGGCTACGACATCGCCGACTACCGGGTGGTCAACCCGACGTACGGCACCATGCGGTCGTTCAAGCGATTCTTGAAAGCGGCCCACGAGCGCGGCCTGAAGGTGATCACGGAGCTGGTCATCAACCACACCAGCGACCAGCACCCCTGGTTCCAGCGGGCCCGGAAGGCGCCGAAGGGGTCGCCCGAGCGCGACTTCTACGTGTGGACCGACGACCCGAGCGAGTACGCGGACGCCCGCATCATCTTCCAGGACTTCGAGAGTTCGAACTGGACGTACGACCCGGTCGCCGAGCAGTACTACTGGCACCGCTTCTACCATCACCAGCCCGACCTCAACTTCGAGAACCCTGCGGTGGTCGACGCGGTCAAGGAGCTTCTCGACTACTGGCTCGACATGGGCGTCGACGGTCTCCGGCTCGACGCGATCCCGTACCTGTTCGAGCGCGAAGGCACGAACTGCGAGAACCTGCCCGAGACCCACGCCGTGCTGAAAGACCTGCGCGCCCACATGGACCGTCGCTACGGCGACCGCATGTTCCTGGCCGAGGCGAACCAGTGGCCGGAGGACGCCGCCGCCTACTTCGGCGACGGCGACGAGTGCCACATGAACTTCCATTTCCCGCTGATGCCGCGCATGTTCATGTCGCTCCAGATGGAGAACCGCACACCGATCATCGACATCCTCGAGCAGACGCCGCAGCCGCCCGAGGGTTGCCAGTGGGCGACGTTCCTGCGCAACCACGACGAGCTGACCCTCGAGATGGTCACCGACGAGGAGCGTCAGCTGATGCTGCGCGCCTACGCCCGTGACCACGAGATGCGGATCAACCTCGGCATCCGTCGCCGGCTCGCCCCGCTGCTCGGCAACGACCGCCGCAAGATCGAGCTGCTCAACGTGCTGCTGTTCTCGCTGCCGGGGACGCCGGTGCTGTACTACGGCGACGAGATCGGGATGGGCGACAACGTCTACCTCGGCGACCGCGACGGCGTCCGCACCCCGATGCAGTGGACCGCCGACCGCAACGCCGGGTTCTCCACGTCGAACCCGCACCGGCTCTACCTGCCGCTGATCACCGAGCAGGGCTACCACTACGAGGCGATCAACGTCGAGAACCAGCAGGACAACCCGGCGTCGCTGCTCGCCTGGATGCGCCAGCTGATCGGTCTCCGCAAGCGGCAACCCGTCCTCGCCCGCGGCGACATCGAGTTCGTCGAGCCGGAGAACCCGCACGTGCTCGCGTTCACCCGCAACCTCGACGGCGAGGCGCCGTTCCTGTGCGTCGCCAACCTGTCGCGCCTGGCGCAGGACGTCGAGCTCGATCTGCGCGCCTTCGCCCAGCACACTCCGGTCGAGGCGTTCGGACAGACCCGCTTCGCGACGATCGGCGACGGCCACTACCACCTCACGCTGGCCCCGTACGGCTTCTTCTGGTTCACGCTCCAGCCGCCGCCGACCGCGCCCACCGGTGCGTCGTCCGAGCTACCGACGTTGAACGGCACGTGGACCGAGGTCCTGCGCCGCCGCGCCGCGCTGACCCGCGCCCTCGGCCGCTGGCTGCCCACCCGCCGCTGGTACGCCGGCAAGGAGCTGCGCGTCCGGGAGATCACGATCGACGACACGATCGCGCTACGCCACCCCGACACCGACGTCGCACTGCTGATCGTGCGGGTGTCGTTCACCGAGGGCGACGACCACCGGTACGCGGTGCCGCTGATGCGCGCCGACGGCATGACCGCCCACACGATCGCCACCGAGACGCCGGGCGCGATCGTCGCCGAACTCGCGGACGGCGCGCTCCTCGTCGACGCCATGGCGCATCCGGAAGGTGCGTACGCCGTGGTGGCCGCGGCGCTGTCGCGCCGCACCTCGACCGGACGCCACGGCGGTCTGCGCGGCGTCCCCCGTCGCCAGCGAGCGATGGCACCGCTCGGATCACCGACCGACGTACACCTCCTCGGCGTGGAGCAGTCGAACTCGTCGGTGCTCGTCGGCCACGACTACATCGCCAAGTTGATCCGACGCCTGGAGGCCGGACCGAACCCGGACGTCGAACTGGTCGGGCATCTCGCCGATCAGGGATTCGCGCACGTGCCCGGGCTCGTGGCGACCGCCGACGTGTCGCTCGCCGACGAGCAGCACAGCGCCGATGTCGTCGTGGTGCACGAGGCGGTCGCGAACGATGGCGACCTGTGGAGCTGGATGCTCGACGAGCTCGCCCTCGAGATCGAGCAGACCGACACCCTGGACATCGAGCACGGTGCGTCGTCGTGGCTCGCCGAGCTGCTCGGCCGCCGGACCGGCGAACTGCACCTGGCGCTGGCCGACACCAACGCTCCCGGCATGACGCCGCAGGGGTTCACGCTGCTCTGGCAGCGGTCACTCCTACAGACGCTGCGCAACGGGGTGCGAGCCGCCCAGCGTGCACTTCGACGCGCCAAGTTCGACTCGCCGGTCGCCGACGAGTTGCTCCGACCCGTCGACGACGTGCTCGCCCGGTTCGATCGGCTGCGCGCCGAGAAGCTCGATGCGCGCCGCATCCGGGTGCACGGCGACCTCCACCTCGGGCAGATCCTGCGCTCGGGGAACGACATCACGTTCATCGACTTCGAAGGTGAGCCCGGCCAGCCGATCGGTGAGCGCCGCATCCTGCGTTCGCCGTTGACCGATGTCGGCGGCCTGGTGCGCTCGCTCGACTACGCCGGTCGCAGCGCGGTCGACACCGCCATCGCTCGCGGTCTCGTCGCCGATGCCGACGTCGACGATCTGGATGACGCTCGTGACCGATGGACCCGGGCGATGCGCGGCGTCATGACCGACGCCTACCTGACGACGGTCGGACCGTCCGGGCTGATCCCGGACGAACCCGACGACGCACGGCTCCTCCTCGACGTCTACACACTGCACAAAGGCCTGTACGAGATCCGGTACGAACTGTCGAACCGTCCGGACTGGGTCCACTGGCCGTTGTCCGCCGTCGCCGAGATGATCCGGACACCGTGATGACCGGCACGCCACCGACCACACCCACGACCCGCACGCCCCCGACCGCCACGACCGACCAGCGAAGGGACCCCTCCGCATGACCACGATCCCCGATCTCGACCTCCACCTCTTCACGGAGGGCCGGCATCGTCGGGCGCACGAGCATCTCGGCGCCCATCCGGTGGCGGGTGGTGTCCGCTTCGCCGTGTGGGCACCGTCGGCCCGGTCGGTGCACGTGCTCTGCGACGCCGACGACTGGACGGGCGAACACGAACTCGAACCGGAGGGTTCGTCCGGCATCTGGGCCGGCGTCGTCGACGGCGCCGGGATCGGCACGACGTACCACTTCCGCATCACCGCCCAGTCGGGTGAGCGGCTCGACAAGGCCGACCCGTTCGGCGCGGCGCACCACACGGCCCCGTCGACCGATTCGGTCGTCGCCGACCTCGAGTACGACTGGGACGACACCGACTGGATGACGACCCGCCACGAGCGCAGTTCGCTGCGGGCCCCGATGTCGATCTACGAGATGCACCTCGGCTCGTGGGGCCGCACCCTGCGCGAGGGTCAACGGTTCCCGAACTACCGCGACCTCGCCGATCCGCTGGCCGACCACTGTCTCGCACACGGGTTCACCCACGTCGAGTTCCTCCCGATCATGGAGCACCCCTTCTACGGGTCGTGGGGTTACCAGACGACCGGCTACTTCGCGCCGACGAGTCGGTACGGGACGCCGCAGGACCTGATGGCGATGGTCGACCGGCTGCACCAGCGCGGCGTCGGCGTCATCGTCGACTGGGTCCCGTCGCACTTCCCGACCGACGACCACGGGTTGGCGCGCTTCGACGGCACCCACCTGTTCGAGCACGCGGATCCGCGACAGGGTTTCCACCCCGACTGGAACTCGGCGATCTTCAACTACGGGCGCAACGAGGTGCGGTCGTTCCTGCTGTCGAGCGCGATCTGCTGGCTCGACCGATTCCACGTCGACGGCATCCGCGTCGACGCCGTCGCCTCGATGCTCTACCTCGACTACTCGCGTCAGGCCGGCGAGTGGATCCCGAACGAGTACGGCGGCCGCGAGAACCTGGAGGCGATCGAGTTCCTCCGCCAACTCAACGAGGCGATCTACGACGAGTTCCCCGACGTCGTCACCCACGCCGAGGAGTCGACGGCGTGGCCCAGCGTCAGCCGCCCCACCTACGTCGGCGGGCTCGGCTTCGGCGGCAAGTGGGACATGGGCTGGATGCACGACACGCTGCAGTACCTGCAACGCGATCCGATGCACCGTGCGTGGCACCACGGCGAGATCACCTTCCGCTCCGTGTACCAGGCGAGCGAGCACTACGTGCTGCCGCTCAGCCACGACGAGGTCGTGCACGGCAAGGGCTCGCTGCTGCAGAAGATGCCGGGCGACGACTGGCAACGTTTCGCCAACCTCCGGCTCCTGTACTCGATGCAGTGGTTCCAGCCCGGCAAGAAGCTCCTGTTCATGGGCGGCGAACTCGCCACTCGACAGGAGTGGAACCACGACGCCAACCTCGACTGGTCGCTCCACGACGCGCCGATGCACGAGGGCGTCCGCCTCACCCTCGCCGAACTCAACCGCCTGTACCAGGGCGAGCCCGCACTCCACCGGGGCGACGCGGACGCGGACGGGTCGGGGATCGGGATGCAGTGGGTCGAGTCGCACGACTCGGAGCACAGTGTGTTCGCCTTCCTCCGCACCGACCCGACCGGCGAGGCCCGCCCGGTGCTCGTCGTCTTCAACGCCACGCCGGTCCCGCGCCACAACTATCGGCTGGGTGTGCCGTCCGACGGTCGTTGGGTCGAGATCTTCAACAGCGACGCCGAACAGTTCGGCGGGAGCGGCGTCGGCAACTACGGCGGGGTCGACACGACACCGATCGACGCCCACGGTCACCGACAATCGGTGCTGCTCACGCTGCCGCCGCTCGCCGCCGTTGCGTTCGCGCCCGACTCGGGCGCGTGACCCTCGCCGGTAGGGTCCTGCCATGACCGCACCCGCCACGCTCGACCGCCGCCGACTCGCCGACGAGCTGCTCGCGGTCGGTCCCGACGCCGACACGTTGTGCGAGGGGTGGACCGCCCGCGACCTCGCTGCCCACATCGTGCTCCGCGACCGCCGCCCCGACGCCATGGCGGGGGTGCTGATCCCCGCGTTCGCCGGCTACACCCAGAAGGTGCAGGACACGATCGCCACCAAGGACTGGGACGACCTGGTCGCGCTCGTTCGAGAGCCACCGAAGCTGTCGCCATCACAGATCGAGCGACTCGATCGGCTCACGAACACCCACGAGTTCTTCGTGCATCTGGAGGACGTCCGGCGCGCCCGAGCGGGCTGGGAGCCGAGGGACCTCGACGCCGAACACGTCGCGGACGTCGTCGCCGCACTCGGCCGCATGGCCAAGCCGCTCAGTCGCAAGGTGCCGGTCGGCATCACCCTCGTCCCCGACGGCGGTGATCCGATCGTGGCCAAACGGGCCGAGCCGATGGTGACCGTACGCGGGCCGGCCGGCGAACTGATGCTGTTCGTGTTCGGTCGTCAGGACCACGCGCGGGTCGCGCTCGATGGCGACCCGGACGCTGTCGAGCAGGCCCGCACCGCCGCGTTCGGTCTCTGAGCCGCTCGCTGATCTGACCCGCGACGAGGGTCCGCGGCACGGTCCTCGCCAGGGCTGCAGTCGGGCATCAGTGGGCGCAACCGCACCCGCCGCCGCAGCATCCTCCGGATGACGTCGCAGCCGACGGCGCGAACGGGGCCGCGGCCGTCGAGCCGCCCGTCCGTGCGAAGACCGAGAGCAGACGGACGGTGTCGGCGTGCCCGTCGGGGCACGCCGCCGGATCGCCCGACTCGCTCATCGACCGACGCACCTCGAACGTGTCGTCGCACGTGCGGCACCGGAACTCGTAGGTCGGCATGCCGGAGAATCTATTCGGTCGGAGCGGCACCGACGGCCCCGAAGCGACCGGTCGACCGGATGTCTCGGGCCGTGCGAGACTGACACATGGCCGTGTCGTCCGAGCGATGCGCAGACACCGTGGCCGAGCTGGTCCGGATTCCGAGCGTGAACCCGCTGCATCGCGGACCGATCGCCGACGCGGCCGGACCGATCGGTGAGGCGGCGATCGCCCACCACCTCGCCGACCGGTTCCGCGACCTCGGGGCCGACGAGGTCGTGCTCGACGAGGTCGCCGACGACATCAGTGACGACACGGGTGTCGAGCGGCCGAACGTCTACGGCCGGTTCGTGGGCCGCACCGACCGACTCGTCGTGCTCGACGTCCACACCGACACGGTGACGGTCGAGCACATGACCGACCCACCGTTCGACGGACGCATCGCCGACGGTCGGGTCTGGGGTCGCGGCGCGCTCGACACGAAAGCGTCGCTCGGTGTCATGCTCGCGCTCCTCGAGCAATGGCGTGCCGACGCGGTCGAGCCCGAACCGACGCTGCTCGTCGTGGGGTCGGTCTCGGAGGAGGCGGGCGGACTGCTCGGTGCCGCACGACTCCGCCAATGGATCGGTGAGCGGTCACTCGAGATCGACCAGCTGCTCGTCGCCGAGCCGACCCGGTTGGCGCCGATCCACGGCCACAAGGGAGGCGTTGCGATCGAGGTGACGGTCCACGGCACCGCCGCCCACAGCGCACTTCCCGACCTGGGAGCGAACGCGATCGAGGCGATGGCGCACGTGATCACCGCCTACGAGGCCGAACACCGGCGACTGCAGACCGTGCCACCCGAGACCGAACTGGGCACGAGCACCGTGTCGGTGACGACGATCGACGGCGGCACCGGCGGCAACGTCATCCCCGCCGAGTGTCGCATCACGGTCGGCCAACGGATCGTGCCGGGTCAGGTGGCGAACGAGGTCCACGAACGGCTCATCCGTATTGCGCACGAGTCGAGCCCGTTGCCCGTCACGTGTCGATCACTCCTGCCGCCACAGCCCGACGGCACCCACGGCTCCGACGCGTTCTACCAGCCGCCGACTGGTGACCTCGTGCGGGTGCTCGCCGAGTCGGCGGGAACGTCGCCGACGGTCGCCCCGTTCGGCACCAACGCCCTCCGCTACGGCGGGCTCGCTCGCGAACTCGTCGTGTTCGGCCCGGGTCGCATCGACGACGCGCACCAGGCGACCGAGTGTGTCGCCATCGACGACCTCACCCGACTCGCCGCCTGCTACGAAGCCTGGCTCCGGCCCACCTGAGCGTCGTCACCGACCGGGCCGGTGAGGCGTCGGGCCGTCGTTGCCGAACCAGGTCTCGACCGGCGCCGGACGGCCGAACAGGAATCCCTGACCGAGGGTGACCCCGACCGCTTGCAACGGAGCGACGTCGGCGGGGTCTTCGATCCCTTCGGCGATCAGTTGGCCGCCGACTTCGGTGACGAACAGGTGGAGACCGCGCATCAGGATCTGACGCGCCGGGTCGGCATGGATCCCGTCGACCCACGCCCGGTCGAGTTTCACGTACGCCGGACGGATGCTGTGCACATGCCAGAGACTCGCCCAGCCGGATCCGGCATCGTCGACCGACAACCGGACGTGATCCGGGAGCTCCGCGAACGCCGCCAGCAGTTGCTCGTAGTCGCCGATGCGTTCGTTCTCGGTGAGTTCGAGACAGATCGGCCGGACGCACGAGCCGACCGCCGCGCGGAGCTCGGGACGTCCGATCAGCGACGGCGACAGGTTGACCGAAACCATCGCGTCCGGCGGCAGCGAGGATGCGTGGGACAGCGCGAGACGCAACGCTTCGAGCTCGAGGTCGGCACCGAGACCGAACTCGTGTGCCTGCGAGAACCGCAGGTTCGGCGGTTCGCCATCGTCGAACCGCGTCAGCGCCTCGTACCCGATGACCTCGCGGCTCGTCAGCTCACAGATCGGTTGGAAGACCGGACGGAGCGCCTGCGTCTCGATGATCGCCTCGATCTCACGGCGCGCGGTCGCGTTGACCGACGTTCGCAGCCCGACGACCGTGGCCTCGATCACCGACGCGAGATCGGTCAGGCCGGCGACGGCATCACGAAGCACGGCGCCGTCGGGGTCGGCCGCGGGCTCGAACTCGCCGATGAGGGCGATGACGGATTCGCCGCTGCCCCGAACGGCGAGCAGCAGACTCGGCCCGGCGGTCGGCCCGAACACACTTCGCGCACGCCCGGCGTGCAGCAGGCTCGCGCCGGCACCGACCACGCGACGGATCTCGTCACTCAGCCCGTGGAGGTCGTCGACGGCCTCGCCGTCCGGACGGGCTGCGCCGCGCGCCGACGCGCGCACGCGCACGAGGATGGAGTCGGTGACCAGGAGTTCGGCGACGACCAACCGCCGGAAGCCGAGCGAGTCGTGGACCACCCGCGCCAACGCGACCAAGCCATCCCCGTGGTCGGCGACGTCGGCGAGGTCGGCCAGCAACCTGCCGTGCACACTGATCCGCTCGCTGAGACGGGCCTGCCACGAGCGCTGTTCGCGCAGCGTCGCCTCGACGCGTGCCAGGAGCTCCTCGAACACGACCGGCTTCACCACGTAGTCGTTGGCACCGCCGCGCAGCGCCTCGACCCGCTCGGACACCTCGGCACGGCCGGTCACCATGATGATCGGCAACGTGGCGTGCCGGCGGTCGGAGCGCAACGTCCGAACGACGTCGGGGCCGGGGACGTCGGGCAAGCCGCTGTCGAGGAGGACCAGGTCGACGTGATGGTGGGCGACCGCCTCGAGGCATGCGGTGCCGGTGTCGGCCTCGATCACCTCGTACCCTCGTTTGCGGAACGCCGCGGCGAACAAGGTTCTCAGCGATGGCTCGTCGTCAACGACCAGCAGGACCGCCGCTGTTCGCTCCACCGCCGGAATACTACACACGACGTCACTCGACCTCGTGGTGGCGACGACTCCGCATCCCGTCCGCCCGGGCCGACGTCGTAGTCTCCGACCATGGAGATGTCGGATCACCCCCGCGACTCGTCCGAGCGACCGGCTGAGCGGTCGACCGGCGAGTTGGCCGAGCTGGTGGTCGCGGATCGGCGTCGGATCGCGCAGGCGTTGCACGACGACGTCGTCCAGTCGATGTCGGCGGCGCTGATGGCACTCGGGTTGGCGCGCATCGGCCAGCCCGACGATCCGACACTTCACGACGCGGAGCAGGCCCTGTCGACCTCGGCGAAGGCGTTGACCAAGCTGATCGAAGATCTCCTCCGTCACCCCGAACCGTCCTGACCTGCCTCGCCCGACAGCGCCGAGAACGCCGACTCAGTCGGCGAGTGCTTCGGCGATCGCCTGGAGCAGACCCGCGCTGGTGTAGGGCTTCGGAAGAAAGTGCCGAACGCCCGCGTTGGCGGCACGTGTCGTCTTCCCGTTGCCGTGCAGCCCGCTGGCAGCGACGATTCGGGCGTGTGGATCGAGTGACCGCAACGCATGGATCGCGCTCGGACCGTCCATGACCGGCATCATCATGTCGATCAGGACGACATCGATCTGTTCCTGGAACCGGGCGAACGCGGCGACCGCCGCTGCGCCGTTCGCCGCCTCGACCACGAGATAGCCGGCATGCTCGAGCGTCCGCCTGGTCGTCGACCGGATGGCGTCTTCGTCGTCGACCACGAGAACGGTCTCGCCGGTGCCTCGCAACGGTGCGGCGACCGACGGACTCGGGTCGGACGGTGCGGCGGGGTGACTCGCCGACGGGAGGTAGACGCGAAACCGGCTTCCGCTCCCGATCTCGCTGTACGCGCGCAGGAACCCTCCGTGGCTCTGCACGATGCCGGCCGACATCGACAGGCCGAGCCCGGTGCCCGAGCCGGGCTGCTTCGTCGTGAAGAACGGCTCGAACACCCGGTCGAGCACATCGGCCGCCATGCCGTGGCCGTCGTCTTCGACCTCGATCAGGACGTAGCGGCCGGGGCTCGCGCCATCGGCCGCCACCAGGTACTGACCGTCGAGTTCGACCGTCGACGCCGACAAGGTGATGGTGCCGCCGTCAGGCATCGCATCGCGAGCGTTCACGGCGAGGTTGAGCAGCACCTGTTGGAGTTGGGTGCGGTCGCCGGTGACCGACTCGAGCCCGGCCTGCACCTCCGTGCGCACCACGATGTCTTTCGGGAACGTCTCCCGGACGATCGAGTACACGGCGTGCAACAGCTCGGCGACGTCGACCGGTTCGCGGTCGCCGTCGACGCCGCGTGCGAACGACAGCAACTGGGACACCAGGTCGGCACCACGCCGGGCGCTGTTGAGGATCATCGAGATCAACTCGCCACGATCCGCGTCGTCCTCCTCCTCGTGCAGCATCTCCGATGCGAGCAGGATCGGTGCGAGGGTGTTGTTGAGGTCGTGGGCGACCCCGCCGGCGAGCGTGCCGATGCTCTCGAGACGCTGGGCACGCACCAACTGCAACTCGGTGCGTCGCTGGTCGGTGACGTCCGTGTTGACCGCGAGCACGACGTCGTGGTCGGTGTCGTGATCGCGGATGAGGGTCCACCGGGCGGCCACGATGATGCGGTCTCCGGTGCGCGACCGCAGTACGAACTCGCCGGTCCACGACCCGCGCGCCAGCAACTCGGCGTTGGCCTCATCGAACCGCGCCACGTTGTCGTGGAGCAGCGTCCGGATGTCACATCCGACCGCCTCACTCGCCGGCCAGCCGTAGAGGCGCTCGGCGCTCCGGTTCCAATAGGTGATGATGTGGTCGCGGCGGCGCACGATGATCGCGTCGGTCGCCTCGTCGAGCAGCGCCGCCTGCCGGGAGATCGCCAACCGCGCCTCCCGTTCGTCGGTGATGTCGTCGAAGTAGACGGTGAGACCTTGATCGGACGGGAAAGCCGCGACGCGGAACCACGATTCGAGTGGCGCGAAGTGGAACTCGTCGAGCTCTTGAGACGTTCCCGCCTCGACAGCCCGGTGGTAGGTGGCGTGCAGCGGCGTGTCGATCGCGTCGGGGAACTCGCTCCAGATCTCCTTGCCCCTCAGGTCGTCGGCGCCACGCCGCAGCAGCCGCTCGGCGTGCGAGTTCAGGTAGGTGAAGCGCCATGCGTGATCGACGACGTACACAGCGTCGCTCATGCTCTCGAACGTCAGGCGAAGCTGGTCGGTGGTCCGCTCGACCTCGTTCGAGAGGCGGACGACCTCGCGTTCGGCCGCCTTCGCGGCGGTGTTGTCCTCGAACGTGCCGACGACGTGGACCGGTTCGTCGTCACCGCCGATGCGTGTCACCTTGCCGCGAATCCAGACCGTCCGACCGTCGCTGGTGATGTAGCGCTTCTCGAGGTCGAACGACTCGATCTCGCCACGCAGCAGCGCCGCCAACCCGGACCGGTTGAGGTCGCGATCGTCGGGGTGGGTCAGTGCGAGGTAGTTCATCTCGCGGAGCTCGTCGAGCGAATAGCCGGTCAACCCGACGTAGGCCGGGTTGGCATCGACGAACCGCCCGTCGAGGTCGATGATCGCGATCCCGAACCCTGCCCGGTCGAACATCGCCTCGAATCGTCGGGTGTCGTGCGTGACGCGTCGTCCACTGTGATCTGGCTCGTCGCTCACGTCCGCACGCTACCGCGACGCGTTCGAAACGCGCCGCCGAGGGGCGACACACACGACGTCCGAACGCTTCGTCGCCCGTCGAACGGCTCGACGTGCACGGGTACCATCTGCGGCCGTGACGAGTACGCCGTTCGAGGGGTCGACCGCTCCGATCGACTGGCGCGCCGAGATCCTCGACGGGGTGCTCCGCGTCGTGTTCGCATTCGGCGCGGTGGCCGGGGCCATCAGCATCGGCTACTCCGTCCACATCGGCGAAGTCGGCGTCGCCGTCGTCGATACGGCAGCCGTCGCACTGGTGGGTGTGTTGGCGTTCGCCGGCGGCTTGTCCTATCGACAGCGCTCGGTCGGCTTCCTGCTGCTCCTCTTCGGCCTCGGCCTGTTCCTACTCTTCGAGGTCGGCATCGCCGCCCACATCTATCTCCTGGCGTTCTCGGTGTTCACGGCACTGTTGCTCGGGCTTCGCGCCGGGCTCGCCTCGGTTGCCGTCACAGCGCTGACGCTGCTGACGCTCGCGCTCACGACGGAGACCGGTCCGACCGCGACGATGGGTGATCTGGACGCGACCGGCTCACGACTCGTCGTGATCGCCAACTTCGTCTTCGTCAGCGCCGTGCTCGTCTCGGCGTGCGCGACCCTGCTCGACCGCGTCGAACGTGCGCTCGAGGAGCAGCAGCGTGCCCGATTGGAGTCGCAACGGCTCGC
Source organism: Acidimicrobiaceae bacterium (assembly GCA_002698945.1). Taxonomy (GTDB): domain Bacteria; phylum Actinomycetota; class Acidimicrobiia; order Acidimicrobiales; family Ilumatobacteraceae; genus Ilumatobacter. The sequence goes on along the minus strand of NZZV01000097.1, from coordinate 15,237 downwards.
CCGCGCCATGGAACAGTCATCCGACGTGATCCTGCTCGCGGACCCGTCGGGGCGCGTCGAGTACGCCAACCGAGCCGCGTCGCTGCTCGTCGAGCGCGTCGGCGAGATCGCCGTCTTCGAGCATCTCGACCAGCTCGGGTCGGCCCGTGCCGGCGGCGATTCGCCGACCGCCGTCGCCCGGCGCGACGGCATCTGGGCCGACACGCTCGTGCTTGCCGACCGGGCCTCGGAGAGCGACGACGCCGCGCACATCGAGTTCGATGCCGCCATCGACGCCGTCGTGGGTGCCGACGGTTCCGTCGCCAACCTCGTCGGCTCGCTCTACGACGTGACGTCGACCCGACAGCTCGAGCGGCGCCTCCGGCGATCAGAGAAGCTCGAGTCGCTCGGGACACTCGCGAGCGGCGTCGCCCACGACTTCAACAACATCGTCACCGGGATTCTCGGACTCGCCGAGGGTCTCCGTCACGAGTTGGGGGACGATCCGCGGGCCCGGGACGTCGAGCACATCATCGATGCGTGCGGTCGCGCACGAGCCGTGGTGCAACAGATCATGGTCTTCGGTCAGCGGTCGCCGATCGACCAGGTACCGATCGTGGTCGCCGACGCCGTGAGCGACGCCCGACCGTTCCTGCGATCCGCCATCGGTGCCGACATCGAGATCCGCGAACGGCTGCGCAGCGAGAGCGCGGTCAGGGCCCACCCGGGCAGCATCACCCAGGCGCTCGTGAACCTGGTGACGAACTCGGCGCAGGCGATGAACGATGCCGGAGGCGTGGTGACCATCGACGTCACCGACGTCACGGCCGACGACGACCTCGTCACCGCACACCCGACCCTGCGACGCGGCGACCGCTACGTGCTGCTGTCGGTCACCGATGACGGAGTCGGCATCGACGCTGCCCACCTCGAGCGCATCTTCGATCCGTTCTTCACCACCAAGGAGCCGGGTGAGGGAACCGGGCTCGGGCTGGCGAGTGTGCACGCCATCGTCAGTGCGGCGGGCGGTGAGGTCGGCGTCACGTCGGAGGTCGGTGTCGGCACCACCTTCCGGGTCTGGCTCCCGATCGCCGAGAACGCGACGTCACCCTCGTCGCAGGCGACCGTCGCCACGGGCGACCACCGCCGCGGTCTGAACGTGCTGCTCGTCGACGACGAACCGTTGATCGTGTCGACACTGTCGCGCGGACTCGTTCGGGCGGGCCACGTCGTCGAGTCGGCCGGCGACGGGGCGGAAGCATGCGAACGCTTCGATGCCGACCCGCATCGTCACGACGTCGTCGTCACGGACCTCACCATGCCCGGCCTCGGCGGCATCGACCTCATCCGGCACGTCCGCGCACGACGTCCGGACATCGCGGTGGTGCTGACATCGGGGTTCCCACACGATCGTGACGACGAGTCGCTCGCCTCGCTGGGACTGACCGCCTATCTCGTCAAGCCGTTCTCACACGTCGACCTGCTGACGATCCTCGACGACGTCTGAGGTGAGGCGTGCGACCGCGTCTGACGTGAGACGGCGACTCGTCCGATGGTGAGCCGCCCGCTCGGGTGACGCCGCCGTCAGGCGTCGTCGTCTCGCGGCGTCACCACGTCGTCGGCGAGCGCGGCCGAGACGGCATCGAGGAGTTGCCGGACGGTGAACGGCTTCGGCAGGAAGTGCCGGACGCCCGACGCCCGCACCTGCTTCGTCCGACCACCGTCGAGCCCGCTGGTCGCGACGATGCGCATGCCGGGCTCGAGCGACCGGAGCGCATGGATCGTGGCCGGCCCGTCCATGACCGGCATCATCATGTCGACGATGGCCAGGTCGACATCGGCGTCGGCGCGAGCCATCACGGCGACCGCCTCGGCACCGTCGCCGGCTTCGACCACCTGATAGCCGGCGGATTCGAGTGTCCGCCGCGTCATCACCCTGATCGCCCGCTCGTCGTCGATCAGCAGCACGGTCGCTCCGCCTGCCGAGACCGTCGCGCCCATCGTCGCGTCACCCTCCGTCGCGGTGTCGTCGTCGTTCGCCGGTTGATCGGCCACCGTCGTGTCGAGCGTCGGGAGATACACGCGAAAGCGGCTCCCGACCCCTGGCTCGCTGTACGCGCGCACGAAGCCGCCGTGGCTGCGAATGATTCCTGCAGCCGTCGACAGTCCGATGCCGGTGCCGGCGCCCTGCTCCTTGGTGGTGAAGAACGGCTCGAAGACCCGGTCCAGCACGTCGGGGCTCATGCCGTGGCCATCGTCGATCACCTCGATCACCACGTACTCACCGGGCGATGCGTTGTCGACCTCGACGAGGTACTGCCCGTCGAGGTCGACGGCCGACACTGCGATCGTGAGCGTGCCACCGTCGGTCATGGCGTCGCGCGCGTTGACCGCGAGGTTGAGGAGCACCTGTTGGAGTTGCGTGCGATCACCCAGCGTCGGCGGTACCGGGACATCGTGGTCGATCCGAAGCACGATGTTGCGTGGAAACGTCTCGCGGATGATCACGCCCACGCCGGCGAGCAGCTCATCGACAGCGACTGCGGTCCGTTCACCGTCGACGCCTCGCGCGAAGGCCAGGACCTGGGACACCATGTCGCCACCACGACGCGCGCCGTCGGTGATCAGGTCGAGGAGCCCGACGCGGGTCGGATCGGCTTCGTCGGACCTGAGCATCTCGGCCGCCAGGAGGATCGGCGAGAGCACGTTGTTGAGATCGTGGGCGACGCCGCCCGCCAGCGTGCCCAGACTCTCGAGCCGCTGCGCCCGTGCGAGGTGCAGCTCCATCCGTCGCTGCTCGGTCACGTCGGTGTGGATCGCGAGGACGGCCGTCGGGCGATCGTCGTCGCGCAGCAGCGTCCACCGGGCGTCGACCATCACGTACCCGCCGTCCTGGCGCCGGAGTTGGAACTCGCCGGTCCACGCGCCGCGCTCGAGCAGCTTGGCGTGTGCACGTTCGAAGCGCTCACGGTTGTCGTGGATCAGCTCGAGAATGTCGCCGCCGATGGCAGTGGCGGACGTCCACCCGTAGATCCGTTCGGCGCTGCGATTCCAGAACTGGACGCGGTGGTCGAGATCGCGGACGACGATCGCATCGGTCGCCTCGTCGAGCAGCGCTGCCTGACGTTCGAGCTCGGCTTCGCGCGCCTGCAACGCCTCGCGGGAGCGGCACGCCTCGGTGATGTCGTGGAAGTACACGGACAATCCGTTCTCGGACGGGTTCAGGACGACGCGATACCAGGCACCGAGCGGGGCGTAGAAGAACTGTTCGATCTCCTCGATCTCACCTCGCTCGACCACCGCGTGATACGCCCGGTGGATGAGCCCGGTCGCGGCGTCGGGATATTCGTCCCAGAGCACCTTGCCCACCAGCTCGTCGTGGGACCGACCCAGCAGTTCGGACGCCCGCTCGTTCACGTACGTGAATCTCCACTCGCGGTCGAGCGTGTACAGCGCGTCGGTGAGACTCTCCAGTGTCGCCCTGAGGCGGCGCACCCGGGCCTCGGCGGCCTCGAGCCGGTCAGCGAGACCGTCGACGTCGGGTGGCCCGTCGCTCTCGGACGTCGGAGGAGACGGATCCGCCATGTGCCGATGGTAGAGGCTGGGCAGACCCGCGCCGACCAGGGGTCCGCTCGACGGGGTCGGAGATCACCAGCTGGTGGCGATGTACTGGGTCTCGCAGAACTCGTAGATGCCTTCGGTGCTGCCCTCGCGGCCGAGGCCCGACTGCTTCATGCCGCCGAACGGTGCAGCCGGATCACTGACGGCACCCCGGTTGAGCCCGACCATGCCGGCCTGGATCTGCTCGCTGGTTCGCAGCCCCTTGCCGAGGTCGCGCGTGTACACGTACGCCGTGAGGCCCATCTCGGTGTCGTTCGCCTGACGGATCATCTCGTCGTGATCGGTGAACGAGATGACCGGCGCCACCGGGCCGAAGATCTCGTTGCGGGTGATCTCCGATCCGGGTCGCACGTCGCGGAGCACGGTCGGGTCGTAGAAGTAGCCGGGCCGGTCGCTCGGTGATCCGCCGAGCAGCAGCGACGCTCCCTCACCGATCGCCCCTTGCACCAGACCGTCGATGTCCGAGACCGCCTTGGCGTTGATCATCGGACCGCACGTGACGCCTTCGTCGAGGCCGCTCCCGATGCGGACGTCGGCCATCGCCGCGGCGAACTTCTCGGCGAACTCGTCGACCACACCGGCCTCGACGAAGAATCGATTGGCCGCCGTACACGTCTCGGCCGAGTGGCGCATCTTGGCGACCATCGCCCCCTCGACGGCGGCGTCGATGTCGGCGTCGTCGAACACGACGAACGGGGCGTTGCCACCGAGTTCCATCACGGTCTTGAGGACGCGGTCGGCGGCGCGACGGAGCAGCACCCGTCCGACTTCGGTCGAACCGGTGAAGCTCACCATCCGAACTGCTCGGTGGTCGACGACGGCATCGAACCAGTCGCCGGACGTGGAGGTGGGGACGACGTTGACGAGCCCGTCGGGCACGCCGGCCTCACCGAGCAGCTCGGCCACGCGGAGCGCGGTGAGGGGCGTCTCCTTCGGCGGCTTGATCACGACGGCGTTGCCGGCACCGAGGGCGGGTGCCAGTTTGCGGGTGATCATCGCCGCCGGGAAGTTCCACGGAGTGATCATCGCCACGACACCGACGGGTGGGTGGTGCACGATGATCTTGTTGGCGCCCGACGGCGCCGTGCCGATGTCGCCACGGATCCGGACCGTCTCCTCGGCGTTCCAGCGGAAGAACTCCACGGAGTAGGTGATCTCGCCGCGAGCGTCGGCCAGCGGTTTGCCGTGTTCACGCACGATCAGCTCGGCCAGTTCGTCGGTGTGGGCGACGAGCACCTCCCAGCAGCTGCGCAGGATCTCGCTGCGTTCGCGGGGTGGCGTTCGTGCCCACGACGCCTGTGCTGCCTCGGCGGCGTCGCACGCCGCGAGCGCGTCGGCTGGTGTGCCGTCGGCGACCTCGGCGACGACGTCCGTGGTGGCGGGATCGGTGACCGTGATCCGGCCGTCGTCGGCGCCGTGGCGCCACTGTCCGCCGATGAGGAGTTCGGTGCGCATGCGCGAACGGTACCCCGCGGTGGACCTCGTCGAACAGAGCAATCCGTCCGCCTCCCGGTCCGATGACGCACGGGTCGTCGTCGCCGCTTAGCGTCGGGCGGCATGAGCGACATCGGAACGGAGTTCGAGGGACGAGTGGTGTTGGTGACCGGCTCGTCGAGCGGCATCGGCGAGGCGATCGCGCACCGGTTCTCGGCGTTGGGCGCGACCGTGGTCGTGAACTCGGCGTCGTCGGTGGAGGCGGGCGAGGCCGTGTCGGCCGCGCTGCCCGGCGAGTCGGCGTATGTCCGGGCCGACATCGCCGACCAGGAGCAGGCGCACCACCTCGTCGACGCCACCGTCGAGCGCTACGGCCGACTCGACGTGCTGGTGAACAACGCCGGCTGGACGACGGTCGTCCCGCATCACGAGCTCGATCAGCTCACCGACGAGATCTTCCGCAAGACGTTCGAGGTGAACGTGTTCGGGACGTGGTGGCTGACGAAGCGGGCGATCCCGCACCTTCGCGAATCGGACGACGGGAACATCGTCAACATCACCTCGATCGCCGGGGTTCGCCCCGTCGGTTCGTCGATGGCGTACTCGATGACGAAGGCGGCGCTGAACCACATGACGTTGCTGCTGGCGAAGTCGTACGGGCCGATCCGTGTCAACGCGGTGGCGCCGGGACTGGTCGCCACGCCGTGGACGAGCGACTGGGACGCCCAGCACGAAGCGATCGCGAAGATGGCACCGGTCCCCCGATCGGCCACGCCCGACGACTGCGCCGAGGCGACCCTGGCCCTCGTCCGCAACCGCTACGTGTCCGGCGAGATCTTCGTCGTCGACGGCGGCGTCACCCAAGTCATGTGACCCGAAGGGTGTCGGATCCCTTCCGTGCCTCCACCTGCACGAGAACAGAACCTGGCATCACGGAAGGGATCCGACACCATTCGGGACAGGAGGTATCCGACACCATCTGTTCGTGTGGCGTCGCTCCGGTGATCTACGCTCCTCGGCGGGGAAACCGGCTCGGGCCGGTTCGACGAATGGGGAAACCGCACCGATGGCCAAGCACGCGTACCACGACAACCTGACCGGCATCCCGCTGTTCTCGGGGCTCGACGACGACGAACTCGACCTCGTCGCCCAGGCGGCGACCGAGCTGAGCTTCCCGGCCGGTCGCGTGCTCATGCGCGAGGGCGACGTCGCCCACGAGATGTTCGTGGTCGTGTCGGGCACGCTCGAGGTCACTCGCAAGGGTCAGCACGTGGCGAACATCGAGTCCGGCGGATTCGCCGGCGAGATCGCACTGCTCACCCACCACCACCGCACCTCGACGGTCACCTGCGCGACCGAGTGCACGGTGCTGCACATCGACGGGCGGGTGTTCTCGACGGTCATCGAGGAGGCACCGGGCATCGCCGCCAAGATGATTCCGGTGATGGCGAGCCGCATGGCCGAAAACGCCGACCTGCACTGACGCACTGCTGATCGTTCGCGTCGATCGCCCGCGGCGCTCGTCAGGCGGGCTGGACCGGCTGGTCGACGCGTCCGTCGGCGTGCCGGGCGAACCGGTCGCCGTCGAGCCCGTGAACCGGATCGTCGCGATCCCACGGCCACCCGCCGAACTGGGTGCGCTGGTAGTCCTCGAACGCCTGCTGGATCTGCTCGCGCGTGTTCATCACGAACGGTCCGTACTGGGCGACCGGTTCGTTGAGCGGTCGCCCCTGCAACATCAGGATCTCGACCGGCGCGTCCGAGGTGTTCGTGATCGGGACGGGAGCCGTCGGATCGACGACGGCACCGGTGGGCGCGTCGACGCTGGTGCCGTCGACGTCGACACCGGTGCCGTCGAACACGTACAACACCCGGTTGGCGTCGGCGGCTCGCGCCGGCGGCAGCGTCCAGGTGGCGCCCGGTTCGGCGACGATGTGCCAGATCGCGAGTTCGGCTTCGTCGCGAGCGCCCCACGATGCCGGCGGCGGTGTGGGCGGACTGGCGTCGCCGAGTGCGCCGGCGACCACGGTCACGGTGACACCGTCGGCGACGACCCGCGGGACGTCGGCGTCCCAGAACATCGAGAAGTGTGGCTCGACCATCTTGTCCGCCGCCGGCAGGTTGACCCAGATCTGGAACAGTTCGAGCGTGTTGCCGCCGTCGCGGTCGAGGAGCGGGAACATCTCCGCGTGCTGGATGCCCTGGCCGGCGGTGAGCCACTGGACGTCACCGCGACCGTAGCGGGCTGCGGCGCCCATCGAGTCGGCGTGGTCGACGAGGCCCTGACGAACGTAAGTGACGGTTTCGAAGCCACGGTGCGGGTGCGCGGGGAAGCCGGGCACGATCCGGCCGTGGTACATGCGCCACCCGTCGATGCCTTCGAAGTCTTGGCCGAGCGGGCGGGCCGACAGGTCGGCGACGGGACCCTGGCGATCGTTGCCGGCCGGGTAGCGGTCGAGGTGGTGGACACAGAACAGGAACGGGTCGAGGGTCGGCCACTGCATACCCAACGGGACGGTTTGGACGACGGCACTCATGATTTCATTCTAGAGGTGCTTGCGTCCGCAACAACAGGGGCCATCCAGCGGGTCCGTCGGACGATCCACGGACGCGTGGGCCGTGCCGTGTCGCCCAGCACGACGACGATCCAGACGATCGCGACGAACATCACGACGGCCAGCACGATCGCCGACACCTCCAAACCGGCGGCGTCGGCCAGCCAGCCGACCAACAGCGGGCCGAGCACGACACCGAGGTCCTGCATCATGCCGAGCGCGGAGAGGAACGGGCCCGAATCGGGCGGCGCGAGGTCGCCACCGAGTGTCAGCATGGTGCCCGCCGACATGCCGTTGCCGATGCCCATCACCACACCCGACACGATCGCGCCCCACACGGTCGGGCTCAGTCCGAGGACGAGCAGGCCGATCCCGAGCAGCGAGAACGCCGGCACGATCGCCGCCAGCCGGCCGAACCGGTCCATCAGGTAGCCGCTCATCGGGAACAGCAGAAGATCGGCACCGGTGCCGATCGCGACCAGGAACCCGACCGCCGCCGCCGACAACTCGAGTTCGTCACCGACCAGCGGGACGATCACGTTGCGGCCGGCCCGCGCCGTCATCACCAGCGCCGTCCCGGTACCGGCGAGCAGCAGGAGCCCCGTGTGCGACCGCAGGGCCCGGACCAGCCCGGACGCCGCCACGGTCGGTCGGGTGAATCGCTGGCCACCGTCGATCGAGCGGCGGGCCGCCACGAACGGGACGAGACCGAGCAGGGTGACCACTCCGCACACCACGAAGGTGGCCGTGAATCCGACCGTGTCGACGAGGACACCACCGATGATCGGCCCGACGAACATCGCCGCCCGCATCCCACCACCGAGCATCGACATCGCCCGACCCCGCAGTTCGACGCCGACCGCGTCGTTGACGAGCATCTGGACGCCCACTCGTTGCCCGACCGCGCCGAGGCCGACCGTGAGGTGGAAGGCGAACAGCGCCAGGACCGCCGTGCTGATCCCGAACAGCATCGCGACGACGCCGGTGAGGACGGTGGCCAACGCGAACAGCCACTCGGGCCCGAGCCGCTGTGCCGTGGCGCCGGCGGGGAGACCGCCGACGACCGCACCGACTCCGGCGGCGGCGACCACGACGGTCACCAGGGTGTAGTTGAAGCCGGCATCGCGCAGATACAGCGGCAGTACGGGAACGAGCATGCCGCGACCGAGCATCGACAGGACGAACGGCAGATACACCGCCACCGCCAGCCGTCGAGCGACCGCCCGACCCGTCACCGTCTCCACCCGAGCCAGGCTAAGGACGGACCACGCTGACCGATGGTGTCGAACAGATGGTGTCGACCGCACGAATGGTGTCGGATCCCTTTCGTGCCCCAGCCCACCTGCATGCTCACCAGCGGGCACGAAAGGGATCCGACACCATTCGTGACACCATTCGTCGCCCAGACACCGTCCGGGTTGGTCGTAGAGTCGACGGTGATGTCTCGGACACTTCCCTCCTCCCCCGTCCAGCGCCCGACCGAGCTCCGGGGTTCGATCCTCGGCAACCGGGTGACGCGAACCGAAGACCCCGAGCTGCTCACGGGCGCCGGCAAGTACATCGCCGACCTCGATCTCGGTGACCGGGCCCTGCACGCCGTGTTCGTCCGGTCCGACATCGCCCACGGCGTCATCAACTCGATCGACATCAGCGAGGCACTCCGGATGCCGGGCGTCGTCGCCGTTTGGACCGCTGACGAACTTGACATCGCGCCCCATCACGGATTCGCCACGATCGACCCGGCGTTCGCCCGCCCACCGCTCGCCACCGACCGAGTCCGGTTCGTCGGAGAAGCGGTCGCCGTCGTGTTCGCCGAGACGGCCGCCCAGGGCACCGACGCCGCCGACGCCGTGTTCGCCGACATCGACCCGCTCCCCGCCGTGACCGACGCCGAAGCGGCGCTCGCGGACGACGCACCCCTCCTCCGACCGGAGCGGGGCGACAACGTCGCCGTCGCCGACGCGCCCGACTCCCCCGTCGACCTCGATGCGATCTCCGACGTCGTCGTCCGCGGTCGTTTCGTCAACCAGCGTGTCGCCGTGGCCCCGATGGAACCCCACGGTGTGGCGGCGGCTCCCGCCGACGACGGTCGCCTCACCGTGTGGACCTCCAACCAATTCCCCCACTATGTCCACGCCGCGATGGCGGCGGCCACCGGCATCGACCGCGAGCAACTCCACATCGTCACACCGCGGGTCGGCGGAGGATTCGGGGGCAAGGCCGGCATGCAGCACGAGTACACGGTGGTCGTGCTCGCGGCCCAGCGGCTCGGACGGCCGGTCCGGTGGGTGCCGACCCGCACCGAAGACCTGCAGGCCAAGGATCACAGCCGGTCACAGGTGCAGTATGCGGAGCTCGGTTGCACGTCCGACGGCGCCTTCACCGGGCTGCGGGTCCGCCTGGTCGGCGATGCGGGCGCGTATCCGAGCATCGGCGCCGCGCTCCCCGGCGGCACCCGCCGGATGAGCCACGGCACGTACGCGTTCCCGCAGATCGACTTCGACGTCGCCGTCGCCGCCACCAACACCCCGCCCACCGGGGCCTACCGGGGTGCGGGCCGCCCCGAGGCGACCGCGCTGCTCGAGCGCCTCGTCGATCAGGCGGCCCACCAACTCGACATCGACCCGATCGAGTTGCGCGAGAAGAACCTGCTCACCGACGACGTCTTCCCGTTCCAGACCCTCACCGGACCCGCGTACGACACCGGCTCGTACCGGATGCCGTTGCGCGCCGCCGCCGACCTGATCGGCTACGACGAGCTCCGTGCCGAACAACAGCGTCGCCGCGACACCGGCGACACGGTGCAGCTCGGCATCGGGGTGGCCACGTATGTCGAGATCACCGGCGGGGGTGGCGGAGACGAGTTCGGCAAGCTCGAGGTGCACGACGACGGCTCGGCGACCGTGTCGTGCGGCACCCTGTCGCACGGCCAGGGACACCAGACGACCTACGCGATGATCGTGAGCGCCCAGACCGGCATTCCGGTCGACAAGATCCGGCTCGTCGACGGCGACACCGACCTCGTGCCGAAGGGCGGCGGCACGGGCGGCTCGCGTTCGGTGCAGTTCGGCGGATCGGCCGTGAGCGAGGCGACCAAGCTCGTCGTCGACCGGGCTCGCGAGCTGGCCGCCCGCGTCCTCGAGGCCGACGAAGCCGACATCGTGGTCGACGCCGAGGCCGGCACCGTCGGAGTGGTCGGTGTTCCGGCCGCGGCACTGTCGTGGGCCGAGCTGGCCGCCAAGTCGGAGGAGCTCGACGGCGGCCCACTGGCTGCGGACACGATCTACGCGCCAGACGGCGCGTCGTTCCCGTTCGGGGCCCACATCAGTGCCGTCGAGGTCGACACCGAGACCGGTCGGGCGCGCGTCCGCCGCCACGTCGCCGTCGACGACGCCGGCACCGTGATCAACAAGCTGCTCCTCGAGGGGCAGCAGCACGGCGGGATCGCGTCGGGCCTGTCGCAGGTGCTGTACGAGGAGGTGCGCTACGACGATCTCGGGAACCCGATCACGTCGAACTTCGCCGACTACGGGCTGCCGTCAGCCGCGGAGATGCCGAGCTTCGACGTGTTCTCGACGGAGACGCCGTCGGATCGCAACGTGCTCGGTGCCAAGGGCATCGGTGAGGCGTCGACGATCGGCTCGACACCGGCGATCCAGAACGCGATCATCGACGCGGTGTCGCACCTCGGCGTTCGTCACATCGACCTGCCGTGCACCGCGGAGCGCGTCTGGCGGGCGATCGCCGACGCTCGGGCGGGCGGCGGCGACCCGTGGCGCGAGCCACCGGCGATCTTCGCGACCCTCCCGAAGGGCCGCCAGGTCGACGACGACGCAGCCACCGCCGCCGACGGCATCTGACACGGATGGTGTCGGATCCCTTCCGTGTCGCCAGGCGTGCCCGACCATCCGGTCGATGCACGGAAGGGATCCGACACCATCCGTGCGGTGACCGACGCCGCTACGACCTGGCGGCGATGACGTCGATGACGGGGGTGTGCTGGTCGAAGTTGCGGATCGCGTGGCCGGCTGCTTTGACGATCGATGCGAGCCGCGGGTCGCCGTCGGGCACGTGAACCTCGAGCCGCAACCGGCGCGGCTCGCGGCGGACGGCGAACCACACCGGCGGATCGTCGACGTCGACATCGGCCGGCGTCACGACGCCTGCCATCAGCAGCTCGCGTCGGATCGCCGCGACGTGGGCATCACCCGACTGAGCCGCCCGCTCGCACGCGCCGATCAGGTCGGTCGGCGCCAGGTGGGTACCCGGTCCGAACGAAACGGCGTCGCGGGGATTGCCGGCCACGACGACCGGCACGCGGTAGCGAGCTGCGCACAGCGCGCCTCGCTCGTCGGCGGCGAGCGGTCCACCCATCCGACCGACGACGGCGACGTCGATGTCGCCAGAGTCGAGCGGACACTCGCCGAGCGGTTCGAGACCGCGGCACGGCGCCGATCGATCGTGCGGGGTGCAGCGTTCGATCGTGTGTCCGTGCTCGCGCAGTTCTCGTTCGGCGGCCGCGGCCGCGTCCGTCTGCCCTTCGACCAGTAGCACTTTCATGACGTCCTCCTCGTGGGTTGCACAACACGCCGGACGCCCCCACCGACGGGATCCCACCAGGATTGCCCGTTCGACGAACCGGCGGCAGGGCCTTTGGTCCCGTGTGCCTCGCACCCGACGGAGCCGATCGGCAACGATGGGGCGATGACCGCTCCACTCGACGGGATCCGCGTCCTCGACTTCACCCGGGTGCTGTCGGGCCCGCACTGCACGCGCATGCTCGCCGACCTCGGCGCCGAGGTGATCAAGGTCGAGCCGCCCGACGGCGACGTCACCCGGTTCACCTCTCCCCGCCGCAACTCCATGCCGAGCTACTACGCGCAGCAGAACACGGGCAAGCGGTCGGTCAGCCTGAACCTGGCGAGCGAGGAGGGGGCGGCGATCGCGCTGCGCCTCGCGGAGCGGGCGGACGTGATCGTCGAGAACTTCCGGCCGGGCGTGATGGAGAAGTTCGGGCTGGCGTACGACGCCGTCGCCGCTGTCAATCCGCGCATCGTGTATGCGTCGATCACCGGCTACGGCGCCACCGGGCCGTGGAAGACCCGGCGAGCGTACGCCCCGGTGGTACAGGCCGAGACCGGGCTGACGAAGTCGCAGGGTGACCATGGTCGCGGCGGCGTCTACCGCACCGATCGCCACAGCCACGCCGACGTGTACACCTCACTCGACGCCGCCGCTGGGGTGCTCGCCGCCCTCTACCAACGCGAGCGGACCGGCCGTGGTCAGTGGATCGACGTGGCGATGGCGCAGGTGATGCTGTACGTCAACGAACACGTGCACGACGAGCTGTACGACGGTGACGTCGATCCCGATTGGGTGCGCAGCTTCGGGAACGAGTCGCAACCCGTGGTGACGCTCGCGGACGGCACGGCGATGGCGATCGCCGGACACCCGGCCGCCAAGGGCAACTTCGAGATGTACCTCGGTGCGGTCGGTCGCCCCGACCTCGCCGACGACCCACGCTTCGCGACGGTGGCCGGACGACTCGAACACCTCGACGTGCTCATGGACGCGATCACCGAGTTCGCCGCGACGGTGCCGAACGCCGCCGAGCTCGAGCGGATCTTCGCCCGCCACAAGCTGGCGTCCGGCACGATCCGGTCGGTACGGGAGGTGTGCGACTCCGAGTGGGCTCGCGAGCGCGACGCCGTGGTCGAGGTCGACGACCGCGGTGGCGGCTCGTACCGGGTTCCGAACGCGCCGTGGAAGTTCTCCGACGCACCCGACGTCGGTGTGACCGGCACACCGCGCTACCGCGGCGAGGACAACGCCGAGGTGCTGCGGGAGGTGCTCGGCCTCGACGACGGCGAGATCGCATCGCTCGCCGAGCGCGGGGTGCTGTCGGAGCACCTGCCGCGTACGCGACGCTGACGCCATGGCGCTCGGCTTCCCCGTCACCCCGATGAAGGCGGTGCTCGGCAGCCTGCCGGGCGACGACGCCGACTGGGCCTACGAGATCAAGTGGGACGGCTATCGGACCCTGGTCCATCTCGACGGCGACCGGGTGCGGGTGCAGTCCGTGAGCGGCCGCGACGTCACCGACACGTATCGCGAACTCGCTGATCTGGGTGACGGCGTGCACGCCGACCGGGCCATCCTCGACGGGGAGTTGGTCGTGCTCGACGACGACGGCATGCCGAGGTTCGAGCTCATGCAGCGCCACGAGCGGGAGGTCGTGTTCCAGGTGTTCGACGTGTTGCACCTCGACGGCCGCGACACGATCGAGCTGCCGTACGAGGACCGGCGGCAGCTGCTCGCCCAGGCGGTCGAGCCGGGTTCGAACTGGTTGGTGCCGAGCCATCAGGTGGGCGACGGCCAGGCGCTGTACGACGTGACCGACGAGCAGGGGTTGGAGGGCATCATGGCCAAGCGGCTCGGCAGCACCTACCAGCCCGGGAAGCGATCACCGAACTGGCGCAAGATCAAGCATCGACGGCAGGTGGACGTGGTGATCGGTGGCTTCACCGAGGGCAGCGGCAACCGGTCGGCGACGTTCGGTGCTCTGCTGGTCGGGCGATGGGACGGCGATCGACTCGCATTCGCGGGTGGCGTCGGGACGGGGTATGACCAGACGACGTTGGAGGTGATGACGCGTCAGTTGCGCGACCTCGAGCAGCCGGACTGTCCGTTCGATCCACTGCCGCCGACGTCGTACCGCCGCGGCGCCCACTGGCTCGATCCGGTCCTCACCGCCGCAGTCGAGATCACCGAGTTCACCAACGACGGCCTCGTCCGCCACGCCACCTTCCTCCACCTCACATGAACCTTCGTGGGCCAGAAGGGGTCAGGCACCTTCTGGCCCAGGTCGCTGAGGGTCCGACGAGTCAGGCTGCCAGAAGGTGCCTGACCCCTTCTGGCAGGCTGAGGGTTATGCAGGAGCTCTTGGAGGAGGCGGGCGAACTCGATCGGGCTGATCCGTTGGCGGGGTGGCGGGACGAGTTCGTGATCGCCGATCCCGAGTTGGCGTACCTGGACGGGAACTCGCTCGGGATGCCACCCAGGCGGGCGTTCGAGCGGGTCGAGCGGGTCATGCGCGACGATTGGGCCGGCGGGCTGATCCGCAGTTGGGATCATTGGCTCGACCTCCCCCAACGCGTCGGTGACCAGCTGGCTCCGGTGATCGGCGCCGATCCGGGCGAGGTCGTCGTCCACGACTCGACGTCGGTCAATCTGTTCCAGCTGATCACCGCTGCGATCGGCCTCCGAACCGATCGGCGGGTGCTGGCGGTCGACCCGGGTGACTTTCCGACCGATCGCTACATCGTGGAATCGATCGCCGCGGCACGCGGGATGGAGGTGCGCGCCGGCTTCGATCGGCTCGACGACGTCGCCGTCGCCGTGCGGTCACTCGTCGACTATCGCTCCGCCGAGATCGTCGACGTCGAGGCCGAGGCGAAGCGTGCGCGCGACGCCGGCGCCCTGGTCGTGTGGGATCTCTCGCACGCCGCCGGACTCCTGCCGGTGCGGGTGCACGAGGTCGGGATCGAGCTGGCGGTCGGATGCACGTACAAGTTCCTCAACGGCGGCCCCGGCGCGCCGGCCTTCACCTTTGTGCGTGCCGACCTGATCGAGCGGCTCGACGAGCCGT
>NZZV01000096.1 GCA_002698945.1 Acidimicrobiaceae bacterium | reverse complement strand
GACGACCCCGGACACCTCGGTGGTCATCACGACCGCGACGCGCACCGCCACGGCGCCGCCGAAGCTGTGGCCCATCACCACGACCCGCTCTGCTCCGTCGGCGACCGCCATCTCGACCGCACACGCCACGTCGTGCGCGCACCGGTCGAGGTCGTTCGGGATGCGATAGCCGACGCGGTAGGTCGCCACGCCACGATCGGCCCACTGTTCGGCCAGTCGGGCGTACAGGCCGTGTCCCGGCCCGAGCACCCCGCCCATCGCCCCGCCGCAGGCGACGAGCGCCGCCGTCGGCGCGCTGTCGGCGGGCATCGTCCGGAACACCGTCAGCAACCCGTGCGAGGTGTACATCTCGGTGTGCGTCAGCCCGGGCGCCAACTCGGCCGAGCCGCGGGCGAACACCTGCAACGATCCGAGTGCGCTCGGCCCAGCGTCCCGTGATGGCTCCGTCATCCGACCGACGGTAGCCAGCGCAGCGCGTCGCTGCCGGGCCGCGCCGGCGATCGGGCATGGACCGCGAGCGCGTCAGGCGAGTGCCCGGAGTCGTTTGACGCGTTCGTCGTCGCCGACCAGGTCGACGAGCGATGGCTCAGCGTCGTTCACACAGTTCCTTGAACGTCGGTGCGGCGAGCGGGCGGCGCGGCGGTGCGGGCAAGGCGTCGGCCAACCCCAACAGGTCGACCAGCAGCGCGCCGCGTTCGACCTGGTTCGTCACCCGCACCGGCGGCTGAGATGGGTTCAACCAACGATCGGCCACCTGGTCACGGTACCGCAGATCGTCCTGACTCAGCCGGCTGATCCCGCCGGCTGATCGTTGCGGGATGTCAGACGGCCTGCGTCACCGCTCCGACGAGCGCAGCGGCTCGATGACCTGTTCGGAGAACCGCAGCACCGGCTCCGTCGACGACGGGTTGCCGAAGTCCATCACGAAGTGGTCGACGCCGATCTCGTTCCAGCGACCGATCCGTTCCACGAACGCCGCCGACTCGTCGTCGGTCTCGGGGAGCGGCTGCTCGATCGTGATCCCGGTCTGGATCGCGCCCGGGTCGCGCCCGGCCCGCTCGGCGGCGCTCCGCACGATGTCGTACTTGCGGAGCCACGCCTCCTCGTCGCGTGGCGTGTTGTGCCACATGTCGGCGATGCGGCCGGCGAGTGGCAGACCGATCTGCTCTCCGTTGGCGCCGATGCACACCGGCGGGACGACCTCGGGCAACGGCGGCGCCGCGGCCTCGGTGATCGTGAAGTACTCGCCCTCGAAGCTCGGCAGGTCCTCGGTCCACATCAGCCGGCAGATCGCCACCACTTCCTCCAGCTGCGCGAACCGCACCGACGGCTTGGGGAAGTCGTAGCCGTACGCCTCGTACTCGTCGCCGCGCCAACCGGCGCCGATGCCGAGCATGAACCGGTTCTCCGAGAACACCTGCAACGTCGCCGCCATCTTGGCGGTGAGTGCCGGCGGTCGGTAGCCGTGGCCCAGGACGTGGTGACACACCTGGACGTCGGGGAACTTGGCGGCGAGCCAGGTGAGCGAGGTCCAGGCTTCGACGAACGGATCGGTTTTCTGGTCGAAGCCGTAGAAGTGGTCGGCGACCCACATCGAGTCGAAGTGGTCGTTGACGGTCGGCAGGATCGTCGTGGCCTGGTCGACGACGATCGGACGGTGGTCGCTCCACTGGTTGCCGATGCACGGTGAGAGCCAGCCGAAGCGGAGGGGGAACTGCGAAGCCATCCTTCGACCGTATCGGCAACGTTCGCCGCCGCACGGTGGCAGCGCAGCGACGGCAGCCGGTCAGGCGGCGGACCGCAGCACGGCGCCCGGGCGGGAGCCGGTGTGGGTGTCGTGGTCGAGGATCTGGACGCCGTTGCAGAACGTGGCGACGTAGCCCGTCGCTCCCTGGAACAGGCGGCCGCCGCCGTCGGGGAAGTCGTGCACGTACTCGGGCAGCGACTCGCACAGCCGGTCGACGTCGATCACGTTGAGGTCGGCGCGCATTCCTTCGGCGATCGTGCCGCGATCGGTCAGGCCGACGACGCGTGCGGGCGCCGAACTCATCCGTCGGACTGCCTCGGCGAAGCTCATCGCCTTCCGTTCGGCGACCCAGTGTCGGAGGACGAACGTGGTCCACCCGGCATCCATCACCTGGCCGACGTGGGCGCCGGCGTCGCCGAGCCCCGGCAGTACATGCTCGGACGTGATGAGCGACTCGACCGCGTCGACGCTGCGGTTGAACAGGCGCACGGTGAACAGCGCTCGGCCGTCGGTCTCGCGCTGGATCCGCAGGAACGTCTCGGCCGGGTGTTCGCCCGCCGCCTCGGCCATCGCGCCGAGGCTGTGCTCGGGGCCGTCGACGTAGCGCGGCACGTCGTCGCCGAGTGGGAAGATCAGCGAAGCCGGTGTCTTGGTCGGGCGCTGCTTCGCCTGTTCGACGAGTTCGGCGACGAACGCCTCGTCGTGGATGGCGGCCAGTCGGTCCTCGAAGCTCATCGCGTTGAGTTGCTTCCACGGACCGCCGCGGAAGTACATGTCGTTCTGGAGTCCCATCACGAGGCCGGACGGGCGGGGGATGCACAGACCCGTGACGTCGTAGCCCTCGTCGTTCAGCTGGGTGACGATGTCGGCCATCATCTTCCCCGACTCGGGGTTCTCGCTGACGCCGGTGCTGAACAGCACCCGTCCACCTGCCGCGTCGGCCTGCTTGCGGATCAGGTCGATCTCGCCCGAGAAGTCGCCGCCGAAGTTGGGCACGTTCTGGGTGAGGCCGTTCTCGCCCAGCGCCTTTGCGACGGCCACCATCTCCTCGTGGGGCGCCTTCGTGCCGGGCACGTACCGACCGTCGGGCATGAAGTGCAGCAGGATGCGCGACGTCGAGAAGCCGACGGCACCCTCGGCCACCGCCTGCGCAGCGGCGTCGGCGATGGCGGCGATGTCCGCTTCGGTCGGGTCGCCCTCGATGCCGCGCTCGCCCATCACGTACGGCCGGATCGCACAGTGGCCGACGAGCCCCATCACGTTGATCGCCGGGTCGAGCTCATCGATCGCGTCGAGGTATTCGCCGTAGCTCTCCCACGTCCACGGCAACCCGTCGAGGATCGCCGAGGCCGGGATGTCCTCGACGCTCTCCATCATGTGGGCGAGCATCTCGCGCCCGGTCGGCTCGCACGGCGCGAACGTCACGCCGCAGTTGCCGAGCAGTGCGGTGGTCACCCCGTGATTGCTCGACGGGGTGAGCAGCGGGTCCCAGCCGATCTGCGCGTCGAGGTGGCTGTGGATGTCGACGAAACCCGGCGTCACCGCCCGCCCGGCTGCGTCGATCTCCCGAGCGCCGGGCTCGTCGATGTGGCCGACCGTCGTGATCGTGTCAACGGTGATGCCGACGTCTGCCACCACCGGTGCGGCGCCCGTGCCGTCGTACACGGTGCCGTTGCGAATGACGAGGTCGTGGGTCATGGAACTCCTCCGTTGTGGGCGCCCGGACGCCCGGTGCACCGAACGTATCCAGGGGTGCGTTCCGTCGACGATGCGGAGGAGAGCCCCGGTGTGGGCGGCCGGGACCTGCCACGCAGAGTGCATGAACGATGTCGTACAGCACGCTGCGTGCGAAAATCCTCTGGACAGCGCCGTCTGTTTGTGCGTAGCTGAAGACGTCCGTGTGGCGAGGGTCGGACATCGACGGGCTCGAACAGTCGGGCCCGCACTGGGAATGGGGGTTCCTCATGTATTTGTTCACACGCACCGTCACGCTGGTGGGCACGTTGCCGAAAGCCGTGGCGTACGCCGTCGACATCCGCGGCTACGTGACCGAAAAACTCGGACGCGACGTCGGCCTCTGGTCGGCCAACTTCGGAGCGCCGCACGGCACGATGGTCTTCAGCGCCCGCGTGGACGGCCTCGCCGACCTCGCCGACATGAACGCCACCTTGATGTCCGATCAGAAGTACCACGATCGGCTCGAAGCCGGTGCCGACTTCCGTGGTGTATGGCGACGACGGCGACGGCAGCGAACGGTCACCTGTCGGACGCGGTCGCCTGGGGGCTCCAGGTCGCCGAGCACGCCGGCAAGGTCGGCGGTGTCCCGGTGATGGTGCTCGCCGCGGCGTTCGGTGAGTTCGGCCAGCTGGGCTGGTTGAGCGTGACACCCGACGCCGCCACCGCGCAGACCGCCACCGACGCAGTCAACGCCGACGAGGGCTACCTCAAGATGCTCAACGACGCAGGCGACCTGTTCGTCCCCGGCACGGCACACCGGATGATGACGACCCGGATTGCCTGAGTCGTGGCGGGAAGGGCCCGGTTCGGCGGGAACCGGGCCCGCACTGGGGCGCCGCTCACTACGATCCGGTCATGGGTTCCGGCGAGGTCGACGGGGTCGCCGAACGGCGACAGTGGTTCGAGCAAACGGTCCGGCGGCTCCACGACGACGTCCGCGACATCGACGACGGCGCGCCCGCCGACTACATCCCCGAGCTCGCGACCGTCGACCTCGACCGATTCGCGATCGCCGCCGAGACGATCGACGGCGCCCACTTCGGCGTCGGTGACACGGCTCACCGATTCACGATCCAGTCGATCTCGAAGCTGCTGCTCTACGGCCTCGCGCTCGAGACCCACGGCCGTGAGCACGTCCTCGAACGTGTCGGCGTGGCACCGACGGGCGACAGCTTCAACGCGATCACCCTCGACGAACACGGCAACCGCGCCCCCAACCCGATGGTCAACGCGGGCGCCATCGCGATCACCGACCTGGTGGCCGGCGACGACCTGGAGGCTCGGGTCGCGACCGTCGCTCGGATGTACGAGCAGTACCTCGGTCATCGACCCGAGCCCGATCGCGCGGTGTGGGAGTCGGAGTGGGCGACCGGTCACCGCAACCGTGCGATCGCATACCTCATGCTCAGTCGCGGCATCATCGACGACCGCGTCGAAGAGACGCTCGACCTCTACTTCGCCCAGTGCTCCGTGCTCGTCACCACCGACGACCTCGCCGCGATCGGTGCGACGATCGCGAACCACGGCGTGAACCCACGCACCGGTGAACAGGTCGTGCGGCCCGACGTGTGCCGCGACATGCTCACCGTCGCGCTGACGTGCGGCATGTACGACTACGCGGGCGAGTGGGCGTTCACCGTCGGCATCCCGGCCAAGAGCGGCGTCGGTGGCGGCATCCTCGGGGTGATCCCCGACGTCGGCGGCATCGCGACGTTCTCGCCGCGGCTCGACCAGTTCGGCAACAGCGTCCGCGGCGTGCGGATCTTCGAGGAACTGTCCGAGCAGTTCGCCCTCCACCTCTTCGATCCCGCTCGCCCCTGGATCAGGGCCACCTGACGGACGGGTGCGTTCGGCCGCCCTGATTCCCGATCGGGTCGCTGGTTAGAGTCGGGCCGTGCCCACGCCACCGGACACGGGAGACCCCGACCGCTCCCGTCAGGGGCCGGTCTGGACCGAACTGACCGCCGATCCGGAGGGCGGCACGTCCGAAGCGGGGCCGGAGTCGTCCGACGACCCGAGTCTCGGCATCCATCGGGCGCGCCGGCATCGTTGGTGGCACCGTCACCTCGACAGCGAGGAGCGCAAGCGGGTCATGGCCGAGTTGGCCATCCGGCGCGAAGACCATTGGACGTACCGCTTCTCGGTCATGCAGACCCTGTCGGTCGTCGTCGCCGTGATGGGTCTGTCGGCCGACTCACCTGCGGTGGTGATCGGCGCGATGTTGCTCGCCCCGCTCATGCAACCGGTGTTGGGCATCGCCGCTTGCATCTCGATGGCGCTGTTCAAGAACGCGCTTCGGGCGATGCTCGTCGTCGTCCTGGCGACCGCGTGGTCGGTCCTGCTCTCGTACTGGCTCGCTGCGATCTTCATCAACGGTGAGTTGCCCGACGAGGTGCGGAGCCGGACCGCCCCCGACATCCGCGATCTCGTCGTCGCGCTCGGCGCCGGCGCGGCGGGTGCGTACGCCACGGTCCGCAAGGACGTGTCGTCGTCGTTGCCGGGCGTCGCGGTGGCGGTCGCCCTCGTCCCGCCCCTCGGCGTGCTCGGCATCACGCTGCAGGCGGGCAACGCCACTTTCGCCTGGGGCGCTCTGTTGTTGTACGTGACGAACCTGTTCGCGATCGTGCTGGCCGGTGTGCTCGTCTTCGTCGTGACCGGGTTCGTGCCGCCGCGCCGACTCGCCACGACGTTCCGCCGGTCGGCGCTGGTGTCGGCCGTGGTCGCCGTCATCGTCGTCGCCGTCGCGCTGCCGCTCTACGGGGCGTCGACGGCCGCGGTCGAGGCGTCGGAACGTGAGGTCGAGGCGCTCGACATCGTGTCGGTGTGGCTCGGCTCCACCGATCGTCGGTCGGCACCCGAGGTCGAGTTCGACGCCACCCGCATCACGGTGACCGTCCGCAGCTTCGACTCGCCACCGGATCCGGAACCGTTGATCACCGCCCTGCAGTCGTCGTTCGGAGCCGATCGCGTGGTGTCGATCGAGTGGGATCGTGTCGACCAGCCGACCACGACCACGGAGGTCCCGCCGACGACGATCGTCGTGAGTGACGAGGAGGTCCGCGAGGCACAGGTCACCGACATCGTCGACCAGTGGCTCGTCGATCTCGGACCGGAGGCGAGCGGGCGGCGTGATCTGCTCTCGATCACCGACAACGTGATCCGGCTCGACGCCAGCGGCACGATCGACGCTCCTTCCCTGAGTTCGCTCACGCAGGCGCTCGACGAACAGCTCGATCGGACCTTCGAGGTACAACTCACCTGGCTCGTACGGGAGAACGTGTCCGACGCCGAGCCGCCGGCTCCCGACGAGGTCATCGCCGATCAGGTGACCACGGTCGCGCGGGCGTGGGCGGCCCCGCTCGACGTGACGGTCGTGGCGACGAACTGGGACGGCGAGCTCGCCACGGTCGAACTCGCCGGATCAGTCGTGCCCGACGCGTCGGATCTCGTCGCCGAGCTGGCCGAGGTGGTGGGCGACGACGATGCGGTGCGAATCCTCTTCGTCGAGCAACTCGACATCACCCGCCCGACGACCACGACGAGCACCACGACGACCAGTACGACGGTTCCGGTGACGACGCCGGTTACCTCGACCTCGACGGCGCCGGCCCCGAGTTCGCCACCGTCCGGCGGCGCGGGCTGACGTTTTCCGCCCGGCGGATCGGGTCAGCGAGCTGTGTGGGGTGCGTCCCGACGAGGGGCGAGGATCTGCCCCGGTCATGCTCCGCCATGGCCGTTGGAATGCGACAATGCGGTGACACCGAGCTGCAGGGACCCGCCGTGACCACCTCCATCCATCCGAGCACGATCGCCATCATGAACGCGCAGCCCGACGCGTGACCCACTCGACGGAATCACGTGAACCTCCCGCCGCGGAGCTGCTCCTGGGCCCGGCGCTGCGCTTCGTGTCGGAGACCGAAGCGACCGTGTGGGTCGAGACGACGGCGCCGTGCACGGTCCGGGTGCTCGACACGTCCGCTCGAACGTTCGAGGTCGCCGGCCACCATTTCGCGCTCGTGATCCTGCGAGGGCTGGAGCCAGGGACGACGATTCCCTACCAGGTCCACCTCGATGACCGCTCGGTCTGGCCGCCTCAGGACAGCTCGCTGCCGCCGAGTGTCATTCGCACCATGAGTGGCAACGGCACGTTCCGGATGCTGTTCGGGAGTTGTCGCGCCGCCGCGCCGCATGAGCCGCCCTACACCCTCACCGCCGACGAAGCCGGCGAGGGGCTGGGCGTCGACGCACTGCGGGTCCATGGACTCCGGATGCTCGACCAGTCGGCCGAACTGTGGCCGGACGTGCTGGTCTTCCTCGGTGATCAGGTGTACGCGGACGACATGTCGCCGGCCGCCCAGCGGCGGGTCGAGCGCCGCGCCGGCGAGCGCGGCGACGTGCCGACGAAGGTCGTCGCGGACTTCGAGGAGTACACCTGGTTGTACCAGGAGTCGTGGAACGCCGAGATCGAGCGCTGGGTCATGTCGGTCGTCCCCAGTGTGATGATCTTCGACGACCACGACGTGATCGACGACTGGAACACGTCGCGAGCCTGGGTCGACGAGATCCGCGCCGAACCGTGGTGGCACGACCACATCATCGGAGCGATGATGTCGTACTGGATCTATCAGCACCTCGGCAACCTCTCGCCGGCCGAGATCGCGGCCGACGGCATGCTCGCTCGGCTGACGGAGAGCGACGACGCCGAAGCCGTCCTCCGTGAGTGGGCCTTCGAGTCCGAGCAACAGACGCCGATTCCGGGTGGGTACCCGTTCAGCTTCCACCGCCGGTTCGGCGAGATCCACCTGGTCATGGTCGACACTCGCAACGGGCGTGTGCTCGAGCCCGGCAATCGGAAGATGATCGGCGACGACGAGTGGGACTGGGTCGTCGATCGGTGCTTCGAACCGGCGACGCACTTGTTGATCGCCACGTCGTTGCCCGTCTTCGCCCCGGGCGGCGTGCACGCGATCCAGCAATGGGACGAAGCCGTGTGCGACGGGCGCTGGGGTCGGGTCGGGGCGTGGGTCGGTGAACGAGTTCGGCGGGCCATCGACACCGAACACTGGCCTGCGTTCGACGACTCGTTCCGGAAGTTCGAGCAACTGCTCGTCGGTCGCTCGACCGGCGCACGGGATGTGGCGCCGCCGGCGACGATCACGGTGCTCGGCGGCGACATCCATTTCTCGTACGGCGTGGCCGTGGAGCCGCGCGGTGACCAGGAGTTCGTGAGCCGCGTGCACCAGGTCGTGAGTTCACCGATCCGGAACATCCTCGGCGCTCACGAGCGACGTGCGATGCGGTTCGCCCAGTCCGGAGTGGGTCGCCGCGTCGCAGAGTTCCTGCAGCGTCGGGTCGGGCGTCCTCCCTCCGAACTGCGATGGGACCTCGACGTCGATCCGATCTTCGACAACACGATGGCCATGATCGAGTTCGACGGCGACCACGCGGCGCTGACGATGGAGCGAGCTCGTCTCAGCGACGTCGGTGTCGAGTACCTCGAGACCTTCAAGCAGATGGAACTCTGAAGCCTCCGGAGACGAAACCGCCGGAGCACTGCGGGGATGTCACGGCTCAGGAGGTGTCGCCTCGCCCGTCCGGGTCGAGATGCCGGCGACGATGGTGCGCAGGCCCTCCTGGAACGCGGTTCGCAACGACTCGATGTCGGCGTGCTCGCGTTGCTGGGAGGCTGCGCTGAGGGCCGAACCATGGACGGCGTCGACGACGATGAACGTCGTCGGTTCCAGCAAATCGGGCGGCAGCCCACTGTCGGAGATGGCGGCGACCAGATCCCGTGTGACGGCCAGCCCCCCGGCGGCGACCGTCGGGTCGGCGAGCCCGGCGAGCGTCAAGTCGCGATGCTTCGTGACGACGTCCCAGTAGCCGAGCGCCCAGTGCTCGATCCGGCGACTCCACGGTGTCGACCTGTCGAGTGGTTCGGCCATCTCCGACAGCGCTCGCTCGGTGACGAGCGCGAGGAGGGCACGCTTGTTGGCGACGTGGTAGTAGATCGCCATCGCGTCGACGCCGAGCGCCGTGCCGAGTGCTCGCATGGAGAGCGCGCCGAGGCCGTCGCGCTGCACGATCTCGTACGCCGACTCGACGATTCGGTCGACGGTGAGTGGTCGGGAAGGTGGTGTTGCGGCCGTCATTTCTACGCCGTAGAGTAGCCGACTCTACAGTGTAGAAGCGAAGGGATGACACGATGCACGAGCGACCGGCCGATCTGGTGGAGCTACAACGAACGATCGACGACAGTTTCGAGAACGCCGGCTCCCACCTGCGGGAGATCGCCACACCCGAGCGGCGACCGACCGCCGCCGAGATCGCCGACCGGCTCACCGGCATGCGGCTCCTGGTGCTCGCCACGACCACCCGCGACGGACGCCCGATCAACGGACCCGTCGACGGCATCTTCTACCGCGGGCGATTCCACTTCGGGTCGTCGCCACAGTCGCTGCGCGCTCGCCACCTCCGTGAACGTCCGGCGGTCAGTGCCACGCACCTCCCGGACGAGTCATTCGCCGTCACCGTGCACGGCGACGCCGAGTTCATCGACATCCACGCCGACGAGCACGCCGAGTTCAAACAGACCGTGCTCGACATCTATCTGCCCGTCTACGGCGCCGAGTGGGCCGACATGCTGGATGGGGGCGCCTGGTACGCGAGGATCAACCCTCGGCGCATGTTCACGTTCGCGATGTCCGATCCGAGCTGATCGAGGCGAACGAGCTGTCCGACCGTGACGGACAGAGCAACGTGGCCAGGTCAGTCGACGACGGTGGCATCGGGGACGACGTTGCGGCGAAGCCACTGATACGCCCGCCACCCGGCCTCGTCGAGCGCGAGGGTCGACGCGGCGACCTGTGCGGCGGCATCGCTGATCGCGACCCCGTCCGGTGCCTTCACGTGGACCTCGGCGACTCGCTCGGCCATCACGAACCAGCCGATCGCCGATTCGACGGTCCGTCCGACGGTGAGCAGACCGTGGTTGCGGAGCATCACCAGCTTGTTGGTGCCGAGCGCCGCGGCGATGCGTTTGCCGCCGTCGACGGTCAGCACCTCGACTTCCTCGTCGTCGAACAGTGCCTGATCGAACACGAACGCGCACGACTCCTGACTGATCGCGCGGAACGGCTGTACGTTCGCCGCCCATGGCGTGCCGAACTGGGTGTGGGTGTGTGCCGCCGCGACGACGTCGGGACGCTCGGCCAGGATCGGGCTGTGGATGTTGAAGCCTGCGGTGTTGACCGCTCCGGTCGGCTCGAGGTGCTCATCTTTCACCGATCCGTCGGGGCCGACCAGGACGAGTGCATCAACGGTGGCGGCGTGGAACGGCACGCCCCAGTCGAGCAGCCAGAAGTGGTCGGTGTGGATCGGGTCGCGCGCCGAGATGTGGCCGTCACCCAGCTGCCCCCACCGCATCGCAGCGAAGATCCGGTACCCGAGCGCGCACACCCGCTTCCGATGCGCACGCTCGGCCTCGACCGAACGCGTGGTGTCGTAGGGCTCTTCTCCGGGGAATGACGGGTACGCACTCATCGAGGTCGAGTCTGCCACGACGAGCCTTCGTGTCTCGCGCGCCGCCGAACCCTCGCCTCACCGCGGCCCGACCACCCATGCCATTTCGGCACTGGACGGTGCGAGGCCACGCTGAACGTCCAAGCCGGAGTCGTCGGCGGTGAGGGCACGGCTCGGTGACGCTGCTGGCGGTACCGCGCCGGGTTGGATCACCGATCATCGCGCCCGGCGCGTGCAGGCTCGACGGGTCTAGGTGTCGACCAGGTCTCGCCAGGAGTGTCGGGGCGAGAAGCCGACGAGTTCCTTCGCCTTGTCGTTGGCATAGAACGTGTCGAACCCTCGGATCTCGCGTCGTTGTTCGACGCCCGGGTAGAAGCGCTCGTAGACCTCGGCGCTCGGGATACCGACCGACGTGTCGTCGTTCGCCACGTTGAACACCTCGAAGCCGAGGCCGTCGGTGCGGAGGCAGCACTCGACCATGTGCCCGAGATCGCGGGCGTCGATGTAGGCGAAGATGTTGCGCCTCCGCAGCGCTGGATCGGCGACGTACGCGGGGAAGGCCGTCGCGTACTCGTGCGGCTCGATCACGTTGTTGATCCGCAAGCCGTAGATGTCGATGCCGGAGCGAGCCTGGAACGACCGGGCGGTCGCCTCGTTGACGACCTTCGACATCGCGTAGCTGTCCTGGGGAACGGTCGGGTGTGCCTCGTCGATCGGGACGTACGCCGGAAGCACCTCGCCGTCGGCGAAGCAGATGCCGTACGTCGTCTCCGAGCTCGCGAACACCACCTTCGGGATGCCGAACCTGACCGCTGCGTCGATCACGTGGTAGGTGCTCAAGGTGTTGACCCGGAAGGTCTCGGTGTCGGACCGCAGAAGGATCGCCGGGACAGCGGCGAAGTGGACCACCGCGTCGTAGCGGGGCACCCCGGTGCCCGGTTCGAGTTCCTCGCGGCGGGCGTACGACGACATCGCGTCGAACACCTGGCCGGGATCGGTGAGATCGATCCGCAGGTCGGCCACATCGTCCCGTCCCGACGCGACGAGATCGGCGTTGGTGACCTGGTGCCCCTGCGCGACGAGGTGCTCGATCGCGTGCTTGCCCGCCTTTCCGCTGCCACCCGTGAAGAAGATCCGCATACGCCGAGCCTATGGACGGCGGTCCGGAGATGGTCCGATGTGCACGCTGCGTCCCGCCGGCCCGCCCGCCGACATGCGGTCTTCGGTGCATCGATGAGCGCGGCGACGGGTACAGCATCTGCATGACGAAGTATCGAGTGAACGACGCTGGTGTCGACAAGGCTCGCCAGATGATCGATGCCCATCAGTACGACATCGAAACACCCTGGTCGGCCGCTGCGCCGGATGCAGACGACGGCAACGCTCAGATCGAGCGGCACGGACACGACGGCTACGGCGAGTGGCACCTCGGCATCGACACCGATGCCTCGGAGGAGACGAAGGATCGCTACGGGTTCCCCTTCGGCGACTTCGCCCGAGTCAACCGCTCGGCCTTGATCCACGCCAAGCAGCGAGCGTCGCAGAACGGTCACGACGCGATCGAAGCCGTCGCCGACGAACTGCTCGCCCATCTCGACGACGTCCGAAGCTGACGTCGCGACCGTCCACCCCGACGGCAGCTGAGCGTCGACGACATGGTCGGGTGATGTCGCGACGGCCCTCCGAGTGCGCGGGACGACCGGGCTCGCCGTTGGCGACATGCCGGTCGGAGTGAACGCGAGTTCTGCGTCAAGTACTGACGCGATCGTCGCGGCCGCGTGTCGCTCGACGTGTGTCGTTGAGGTCAGCGCTGGGCGACGGCGAGCAGCTGCTGGCACGCCTGCTCGCACTCGCGGCATGCGGCGGCGCACTCCTGGCAGCAGACATGGTCGTGTTCGCTGCACTCCTGCGCGCACTGGGCGCAGATAGCGGCGCATGCCGCGACCAGCGACTGCCACGCGTCGCCGCGAGGTGTGGGGCGGGCGAGCATCTTGCCCACGATCGTGCACACGTCGGCGCAGTCCATGCACGTTCGGATGCAGTCGGCCATGCCGTCGCGGGACAGGTCCGAGTCGGCGCACGCGGAACACGCGAGTGCACACTGCATCGCCGCCTGGGCGGCACGGTTGAGTTCGGCGAGATCGAAGGTGTCCTTGGCCGGATGGTCGGCCAGGATGTCGGCGAGTGCCATTGGTGGTTCCTTTCGTCGGGGACGAGCCGTGCATACCCACGACCCGGCACCGACAATCGCGTGCGACGTCCCGAGGCGTCCGCCGTGTGTTTCGCCCGCGCGTGGTGTTTCGCCCGCGCGTGCTGGCAACACAGTGGCTACTGGTCACCTGAAGGTTTGACGTGCTGCTGCCGCTGTGGCTGGATGCGGAATCGAGGGTGATCGTGAGTCGAACCTGCAACCGCCTCGAAATCTCGACGTCATCGCCGACCGAGAGGAGACCCGAATACCCCAAGTCCGCAGCGATGACGCGCCTGGGTCCGTGATGGCCCGCAGGACGCGTCCGCGGGCGCTCGGTCAAATCTGCTTCGGAAACGTTGCCACACCCGCCGAGTAGGCTGGTGCGTACCACCCACACACACCGACGCACCAGCCTACTCGGCGGGTGTGGTGGGCATCGGCGGCCGGGAAGAGCACAACAAGGGTGTCATCGTCGCGCCCGCTCACCCCTCGGGCGTCGCGCCCACGGACGCGTCCGCGGGCGGGTCGCCATGTTCCGTGCTGGATGCCGTGGAGTTGTGCCAGGGCCCACCGACGAGTGTCCAGTTCTGTCAAGCAGCTCGTTCCCTGCCGCAACCTCCGTCGAGTTCGTGCCCGACAAGCACTGCCCCGACAGTGAGCTTGCTTCGCGTCCGGACCCGGCCAGTTGCACCTATCCTCGTGCGTTGCCTGTGAGTTTTCTCGCAGGCGCTGCGCCTCTAGCTCAACGGTAGAGCAGCGGGCTTTTAACCCGTTGGTTCAGGGTTCGAAACCCTGGGGGCGCACTCGTGTCGGTCGGCACCGACGCTCACCAGCTCACGCGTGCGATCGCACGGCTGACCGTCGGGCGTCGTGTTCGATCGACAAGAGGGCACCGCCAGGAGGAACCGGATGGCACAACTCACCGAGCGGCCGGCCGACTGGCCACTGACCGCACCGATCATCGTCAGCAACACGAGGCGCATCGCCGCGCCGGTCGACGCGGTGTGGGCGCGCATCGCCGACCACGAGACCTGGCCCGAGTGGTTCACCGACCTGTCGTCCGTCACCGTCACGTTCGGTGCCGAGGGCGTCGGGGGCGGACGTGACGTGAAGGTGCCCGGCATGACGGTCCGCGAGCGGTTCACCGCCTGGGATCCGCCGCACCGGTTCGCGTTCACCTTGTTCGAAGGACCGCGCATCATGACGTCGATGGCCGAGTCCGTCGAACTCGCCCCGGACGGAGATGGCTGCACGATCACCTACACGCAAGGCATCGAGCCGGCAAAGGGCTTCGGTTGGCTGCTGACGGCGATGGCAAAGCGACTCGACGGCCAGCAGCGCGCCGCGCTCGACCGCCTCGCCGCACTCGTCGAGAGTGCCACCCCCACCCCGGACACCTGAGCACTGCGTGAACAAACTGCGGAACAGTTCCGCAGTTTGTTCACGCGTTGTCCACGACGTCGCCGAGCCTGCACGTTCGTGACACACTCCTCGGATGGCGACGGTCGACGCACCACTGACGGAATCGCACTACGTACCCGACGGGTCAGGGCCGCCGTTGCGGCCCGACATCACGGTCGGGGCGATGCTGCGCCAGGTCGCGGCGGAAGTACCCGATCGGGTCGCTCTCGTCGAAGGGATCCCGTCCGGCGGCCGCCGGTGGACGTACGCCGAGCTGCTCGCCGACGCCGAACGCTGCGCCAATGCGCTGCTCGACCACTTCGAACCGGGCGAACGAGTCGGGGTCTGGGCCCACAACCTGCCCGAGTGGGTGATCGTCGAGTACGGCGCCGCGCTGGCCGGACTCACCCTCGTCACCCTCAACCCGAGCCTGCAGCCGAACGAAGCCGCCTACGTGCTCGGCCAGTCACGCGCGGCCGGCGTGCTCGTCGTCCCCGAATCGCGCGGCAACCCGATCGCCACCCACGCCGAAGCGATCCAACCCGACCTCCCCGAACTGCGGCACATCCTCCGGCTCGACCTGCTCGGTGACCTGATGGACGCCACGGCCGCTCGCGACAACCTTCCCGCGGTGCGCGGCGACGATCCCGCGCAGGTGCAATACACGAGCGGCACGACCGGCTTCCCCAAGGGAGTCGTCCTACGTCACCACGGCATCGTCGACAACGCCCGGCTGTGGATCGACCGGGTCGGTGTCGCCGACGGCGCTTCGTGGGTCAGCCCGATGCCGCTGTTCCACACCGGCGGCTGTGTGCTCGGCGTGCTCGGGTCGCTCGACCGGCGAGCGACCCTCACCCTCATGCCGGGGTTCGAACCGGGTCTGTTCCTCGAACTGATCGAGCGCGAGCGTGCCGAGTTCGCAGCCGGCGTGCCGACGATGCTGATCGCCGCGATGGAGCACCCCGACTTCGCCACCCGCGACCTGTCGACGTGGCGCGGCACGGTGTCGGGTGGCGCGCAGGTGCCCGAGGCGCTGGTGCGCAAGATCGAGCAGACCCTCGGTGTCGACTTCACGATCATCTACGGCCAGACCGAGTGCTCACCGACGCTCACCAACACGTTCCCGTCCGACACATCGGAGGACAAGGGCCTCACGGTCGGTCCGCCGCTGCCCCACACCGAGGTGCGCATCGTCGACCCGACCACCCTCGAGACCGTGCCGATCGGTGAACAGGGCGAACTGTGGGCACGTGGCTACTTCACCATGATCGAGTACTTCGACAACGCCGAGGCGACGTCGGAGACGTTGCTGCCCGACGGCTGGTTGCGGACCGGCGACCTCGCGACGATGGACGAGCGCGGCTACTGCCGGATCGTCGGTCGGTTGAAGGACATGATCATCCGCGGCGGCGAGAACCTGTTCCCGGTCGAGATCGAAGAGGTCCTGATGCGGCATCCGGCCATCGCCGAGGTGGCCGTGCTCGGGCTCCCCGACGACAAGTGGGGCGAGATCGTCGCCGCGTTCGTGCGCCTCGCCGACGGCGCCGAGACCCCGACCGTCGCAGCACTGCGTGACTTCGTCCGAGCCGAGCTGTCGCCGCAGAAGACGCCGACGAAGTGGTTCTCCGTCGACGCCTACCCGTTGACCGGCTCCGGCAAGGTCCAGAAGTACGCGATCCGCAGCGCCTGGGAGTCCGGAGAGTTCGACGGCACCGAACTCACGACCTGACGACAGCGACACCACGGCGTTCGTGTCGCGCTCAGTTCCCTCCTCGGGACTGAGCGCGACATGGACGAGGTGAGGTGGGGTGATCAGCCGTAGCGGGCGACGAGGTCGCGGCCGACGTCGGCCAGGACGTCGGGCGGGAACGTGGGTAGCACCGCCTGGGCGACGCCCACCTCGGCGAGCGACTCGACCCGCTCGTCGAGCTTCGGGCCCGGCTTGGCGCCGGCGCCCGCGTACACCGCGATCGCGTCACCGTCGCGCCCGGCCTCCTCGGCCGCCCGCTTCATCACGCCGATCAGGTGGGCGAGTTCGTCGGTCGACGCCGACCCGGGGAAGAAGGCGTCACCTCGCTTGCCGGCACGTCGCGCAGCTGCCTCGGTGTGGCCACCGATCACGACCGGCACCGTGCCGTTCACCGGGCGGGGGCGCATGATGCAGTCGGTGAAGTCGACGAACTCGCCGTGATAGCTGGCCTTGTCCTCGGTCCACAGCGCTCGCATCGCGTCGATGTACTCGTCGAGGCGCCGGCCGCGTGCCGCGAACGGCACGCCGAGCGCGGCGAACTCCTCCTCGAGCCAGCCGACCCCGACGCCGAGGTCGAGGCGACCGCCCGACAGGTGATCGAGGGTGGCGATCGCCTTCGCCGTCACGACCGGATTCCGCTGGGTCGCGATCAGGATCCCGGTGCCGAGCCGGAGCGTGGTCGTGTGCGCGGCGGCCCACGTCAGCCAGATGAGCGGATCGGGCAGATCGAAATCCTCCGCGCCGCCCGCCATCTTCCCGCTGGCGTCGTACGGGTACTTCGACTCGTATCCCGACGGCACGACGACGTGCTCGACCGTCCACGCGGTCGAGAACCCTCCGGCTTCGGCGGCTTGGACGACCGCCTTGGCGCCGTCGGGTGACGACCCGAACCCGGTGTTGGCGAACATGATCCCGAACTGCATCGTGGGTTCCCTCCCGCGCACGGCCCGTCGCACACGTTGTGCCACGCCTCGACCGTGCTGCGTCCGGACCGTACTCTGGGCGAATGGAGTACCGGTACCTGGACGTGTCGACCGACGGGCCGATCGCGACGATCACGCTCGACAACCCGCAGCGTCGCAACGCGCTCGCGCTCGACGTCATGCTCGAGGTCACCGACGCGTTCCGCTCGATCGGCCGCACCGACGCACGTGGCATCGTGCTGGCCGCGAATGGGCCGGTCTTCTCCGCGGGGCACGACTTCGGCAACATGCTCGGCGTGTCGCTCGCCGACGCACAGGAACTGCTCCAGGTGTGCACCGACATGATGAACACGG
>NZZV01000095.1 GCA_002698945.1 Acidimicrobiaceae bacterium | reverse complement strand
GTCTCAGGCGAGGTGGTCGAGGGTTGACGACATCCAGGTGGACAGGTCGTTGCCGCCGTGGCCGTCGTGTTCGGCGATGTGGAGTTGGGCGCCCTCGATCCGGCGGGCAAGCTCGACCGGCACATCGGCCGGGGCGCTGATGTCGGCGCGTCCGTGGGCGAGGAACGTCGGGATCCCGGCCAGCCGACTGGCACCGTCGACGAGCGCACCGTCCGGAACGAAGCCGGCGTTCGACCAGTAGTGGGTGACCAGTCGGGCGAAGCCGAGCCGGACGGCCGGGTCGGCGGCGGAGAGGTCGGCTCGCCACCCGCCCAGCAGTGATACGTGGGTGTCCTCCCACTCGCACCACGCGTCGGCGGCCGGCTGGTGCACTGCAGGATCGGGGTCGATCAACAGCTCGTGGTACGCGGCTGCGAGATCGCCGTCGCGACGGCCGGGTGGCAGGTGTTCGACGAACGTCCGCCACCGTTCCGGGAAGATGCGCCCCATGGCGCGGGTGACCCACTCGACCTCCGCTCGCGTGGTCGTCACGACGCTGCCGAGCACCAGTTCGGTCACTGCGTGCGGATGTCCCTGTGCGTAGGCGAGCCCGAGGGTCGTACCCCACGATCCACCCCAGACGAGCCATGCGTCGATGTCGAGGTGGCGCCGGAGACGTTCGATGTCGGCGATCAGGTCCGGCGTCGTATTGGTCGACAGGTCGACCACTGGCTCACTGGCGCTCGGTGTACTGCGACCACACATCCGCTGGTCGAACTGGACGATCAGGTACCGGTCGGGGTCGAAAAGTCGTCGGTGGCGTGGTGACGATCCCGATCCAGGTCCGCCGTGGAGCAACACCGCCGGCTTGCCGTCTCGTGCACCGGACCCCTCCCACGCGAGCCGATGCCCGTCGCCCACGTCGAGCATCCCGCCGTCGAACGGCTGCGTGATGTCGTACGGGTACGGCACGACCTCAGGCTCGCACAGCGCGCAGTACCGCGCTCGGCATCCCAGACGAGCCGATGCTGGCGTCTGTCGAAACCCTCAGATCCCGACATGGGACGCCCACGCGCCCGTCCAGGCGTGTATCGCAGCGGTGCCCGAGTGAACGGCCGACGTGGGTCGACAGCCCGACGAGCTGACCGAACACCTCGTACCCGACGTCCGCACGGCACTCCGCTGGAACTCACCGTTCGACGGCGCCGAAGAACGGGCTGGTTCCTGTCGTTCCGCTGCTTCACGAGCTACATCGAGGTCACGTTCTTCTCCGGCGCTGCGCTCGACCCGATGCCGCCGGTCGGCTCGAAGGACCCGGACGCCCGGTACGTCCACCTCACCGAGGGCGACGAGGTGCCCACCGACGACCCGACCGCTGAATCGAACAGGCGGCCGAGACCGACGGTTGGCGCGGCTGCTGACACCCCAACATCTGGTCGGGGTTTGCTGGAGCCCTTGTTCTGGTGAAGCGATTCCGACCTCTGGTGTCGTTGTGGCTCCCGCAAACGAGACAGCGGACCAGCCGTTCAACGGCGATCGGGGAGAAAGCGGAAGTGGGCTCTCGTATCGGCGACCTCGTCGGTGGACAGGTCGGCGAGCAGGGTGGTCTCGGTGTGGGCACCGGCGGCGAGGACACGACCGAGCGGGTCGATGATCTGACTGTCGCCGGAGTAGTCGAGGCCGCTCCCCTCCCCCACCCGATTGACGCCGACGACGTAGGTCTGGTTCTCGATCGCTCGCGCCCGCAACAGCGCCATCCAGTGCTCACGACGCTTCGCCGGCCAGTTCGCCGGCACGAGATAGATGTCGGTCTGTTCGGCCAACTGCCAGAACTCGTCGGCGAAGCGGAGGTCGTAGCAGACGAACATCGTCACGCGGAAGCCTGCGACGTCGACGTTGACGAACTGGTCGCCGGCGCGCACGAACCGCTCCTCACCGGCGTGGGAGAACGGGTGGATCTTGCGGTAGCGGTGCACGGTGCCGTCGGGTCCGGCGAGCACGAACGAGTTGGAGGGACGCTCGTCGCCCGGCTCGTTGTCGGGTCGCACTTCCGGACACGACCCGCCGACCCAGACGCCGTGGTCCGCCGCCTGTTCGACGAGGAAGCGTGACGACGCACCGCCTTCGGCCTCGGTCGTGAAGTCGGGTTCGGCGAACCCGAATCCGGTCGAGAACGTCTCGGTGAGCAGCACGAGTCCGGCGCCCGAGGCGACCGCGCCGGCGATCTTCGGGGCGAGCCGCCCGAAGTTGGCGGGCGGGTCGTTCCAGACGATGTCGTGCTGGACGGCGGCGATGCGGAGTTCGGCCATCAGTGCGCTCCCAGCGTCGCCAGACGTTCGACCGCCTGATCGAGGATGTCGAACTGTTTGCAGCACGCGAACCGGACGAGGTGACGGCCGTGCTCGGGGTTCGCGTAGAACACCTGGGTCGGGATCGCGACCACGCCGACGTCGACGGGCAGGGACAGGCAGAAGGCGATGCCGTCGCCGTCGGGCCGGACCGGGCGGATGTCGACGGTGGTGAAGTACGTCGCCTCCGGGACGAAGACGTCGAAACCGGCCGCTTCGAGACCGGGTATGAGCCGGTCGCGCTTCGCTTCGAGGTCGGCCGCCAGGCCGTCGAAGAACGAGTCGGGGAGACGGAGCCCGGCGGCGATCGCCGGCTGGAACGGCGCACCGTTGACATAGGTGAGGAACTGCTTCGCCGTCTTGGCGGCGCTCACCATCGGTGCCGGACCCGTCATCCAGCCGATCTTCCATCCGGTGGTGTTGAACGTCTTGCCGCCCGAGCTGATCGTCAGGGTGCGCTCGGCCATGCCCGGAAGGGTGGCGATCGGGACGTGCTCGGCACCGGTGAACACGAGATGCTCGTAGACCTCGTCGGTGACGACGAGCAGATCGTGCTCCTGGGCGACGCCGGCGATGAACGCCAGCTCGTCGGTGGTGAACACCTTGCCGGTCGGGTTGTGGGGTGTGTTCAGCAGGATCAGCTTCGTACGCGACGAAACCGCCGCAGCGAACTCGTCGCGGTCGAAGCCGTATCGGCCGTCGCCGTCTGCGTCGGGCCGGAGCACGACGGGCTTCAGCACCCCGCCGGCAAGTGCGATGCACGCCTGATAGCTGTCGTACATCGGCTCGAACAGGACGACCTCGTCGCCGTCGTCGAGCATGCCGAGCAGGGCGCCGGCGAGGGCCTCGGTGGCGCCGGCGGTCACGAGCACCTCGCTGTCGGCGTCGAAGTCGAGACCGTAGAACCGGCGCTGGTGCTCGACGATCGCCTCGCGGAGCACCGGGAGCCCCGGTCCCGGCGGATACTGGTTCACGCCGGACCGGATCGCCTCGACGGCCGCATCGAGCACCTCGTCGGGACCGTCGGTGTCGGGAAAGCCCTGACCGAGGTTGATCGCGCCCGTCTGCACGGCGAGCGCCGACATCTCGGCGAACACGGTCGTGCCGAACGCGGCGAGCTTGCTGGTGAGGGCGTGATCGACGGTGGCCACACGCCCAGCGTAGGGCCGACCCGATGCTCCCCCGAACCCCCGGCCAACGGACACCCAGGCGATTTAATCCACCAGGCGTCCGGGTTCACCCCGAACCCCCGGACACCCAGGCGATTGAATCGCCCACGGGTCCACCGGTGGACACCCAGGCGATTTAATCCACCGGGCGTCCGGGTTCACCCCGAACCCCCGGACACCCAGGCGATTAAATCGACCAGGCGTCCGGTCAGGCGAGGGGGACGAGGGCGTCGAGGTCGTCGGTCGGGCGGGCGTCGGCGAGCACCGTCGGGATGCCTTCCCGCTTGGCGCGGTACATCGCGTCGTCCGCGGCCTCCAGCAGACCGTCGAGGTCGGAGGCGTGCGCCGGCCAGATCGCGACACCGACGCTGACCTTCACCCGGAGCGACTCCGGCACACCGTCGATGCGGGTGCGCCCGCCGACGAGTTCGGCGATCTGCCGAGCGCGACGGACGCCCATCTCCTCGGCGGCGATCCCGGGCATCAGAGCGACGAACTCGTCGCCGCCCCAACGGGCCACGAGGTCGCCGTCGCGAACGGCGGCGGCGAGACGGCGGCCGACCACACGCAGCACCTCGTCGCCGGTGGCGTGACCCCAGGTGTCGTTGATCTGTTTGAACCCGTTCAGGTCGAACAGCAGCATGCAGACCGACTTCCCGGCCCGCTCGGCGCCGGCGAGCATCTCGACGGCGCGACGTTCGAACTCACTGCGGTTGGCGAGGCCGGTCAGCCCGTCGAAGGTGGCCCGCTCGCGAAGTGAGCGCTGCTCCACGATCAGGGTCGTGCCGGCGAGGAGGAACAGCACCATGGCGAGCGCCGCGACGATGAGGTAGAAGCGCTCTTCCTCGACTGGAAGTCGGACGTCGGACGCGGTGTCGGCGATCACGTAGGTGCCGGGCGCGGCGAGCACCCCGGCCGAGGTCTGACGCGTGGTGCCGTCGTCGACGAACGATCCGACGCCCTGCGACATCGTGCTGGCACGCACGTCGATCGACTCGTCGGCTCCGGTCCAGACATCGATGTCGGCGATGACCCGCAGGGCGAGATCGTCACTGTCGACGCCGATGACGACGACGTCCTCGTAGGCGGTGACCTCGGTCGAGGGCCCGCCGGGGGTCAGGTCGACGTTGCCGACCTCGGCGGCCAGCGGACCATCACACACGTTGCTGTCGGCCGATCCGGCGCACGCCGACACGGCCGGGTAAGCCTGCCGCACGGCTTCGACCGCCGCGGCCGGCGACGAGGCCGAGAGAGCGGCGACCGACGTGCTCTCGATCAGGGCATCGACTCGTGCCGCACCGACGTCGGCGGCCCGGGTGAGGCGTTCGTCACGGATCTCTGCCACCTCGGAGCGACGACCGAGGTAGCCGACGGCGATCGCGACGATCAGCACCAAACTGAGCACCACTGACGCCCGACGAACGACCCGCATGATTCGTCATCGGTCGCGGTCCGCGCGAGCTGAACGGTTCCGAAATCACATTGCCGAAACTTTGCTGATCCGGCGGAGCACTCACGCAATACCGGCGTTCTTGGCATGGACCTGACCGAGTCAAGGCACCGTCACGACACTGCGCAGCGGTCATGTCGCCCACCCGGGTGACGAGCGAGCAGCCGGCGTGCGGAGGCCGTCGAGGTGCGGATGGACGTGGGCCGAATGGTCGGACGGTCGACCGTTCGGCGCCGTCAGCCGAGCGGGTTCCCGGCGTCGCTCGCGAGGAGCCGTTCGACGAGACGCACCTCGTCGTCGTCGGCTCGGGCCGCGACGACACGTCCGCCGTCGATCAGGAAGCCTTGCCCGTCGCGGGCCTCGTACAGCCCGCGGTCGGTGTAGAGGCGCGGCTTGATCATCGCCGGGTCGCCACGTTCGGGGCAGAACACCATGCAGTTCCCGCACTCGTTGCACAGCTCGCTGAACACGAGATACTGCTGGCGCCCCTCCATCCCGTCGAGGCTGCGGATGTTGGTGAACGCGTCGTTCGGGCAGACGGTGACGCAGAAGTTGCAGGCGACGCAGCCGAACATCTGCAGGTCGTTGTCGACCTCACGCGGCAGCTTCGAGTTGCCGTCGAGGTGGTACGGATCGACGCCGGCTCCTCGGATGTCGGCCACGTGCTGCGCACACGATGTGGCGAACCCGGCCGCCTCGGCGGCGGCCTGTCGCTGCGCCTTCCAGGACGCCAGGTCGGTGCAACCGTCGTCGCGCACGGCAGTGGTCAGTGCCTTCAGCATCGGGGCGAGGCGGCCGTAGCCACCGGGCTTGAGGAGGTCGGAGCACACCGTGGCCGGGTTGACGCCCATAGCGATCGCCTCCGGCAGGTTCTCCTTGGTGATGCCGGCGGAGAAGCTGACCATGACGTCGCCGTCGTGCCCGGGAATGGCGAGCCGGCCGGGCAGCGCCGTGGCGAGCCGGTCGAGCAGGGTCGACGCGAGCACGTGGAGCGGCGCACCCGACAGGTACATCGGATCGTCGGGCATGAAGCCACGGGTGTTGTCGACGACGAGGGTGTTGGTCAGCTTGATGCCGAAGCGGCGGCCCCGTTGCTGCGCGTACTCGTTCAGCTCCTCGATGAGTTCGACGCCGCGGTCGAACTGGAGATCGTCGGCGAAGGCCTGCTCTTTCACCGAGACGTCGCGGTAGCCGAGTTCGTCGTTGACGATGCCGGCCACCGTCTCGTAGCCGAGCAGGGTCGGATTGAGCTTGACGATGACGTCGAGTTCGTGCTCGTCGATCAGGTGCTTCGTGATCGACTCGATCTCCTCGGGAGGGCACCCGTGGAACGTCGACAGGGTGAGCGTGTCCGCGATGCGGGTCGTGAAGTCGAGGTCGGCGAGCTCGGCGAACGTGGCGCCGGCGGCGGCGATCTGAGGGCGGAGCGCGGCGACCTGGTCGGTCGCGTCGAGCATGCCGCGGATGAACGTG
Organism: Acidimicrobiaceae bacterium; assembly: GCA_002698945.1. GTDB lineage: Bacteria > Actinomycetota > Acidimicrobiia > Acidimicrobiales > Ilumatobacteraceae > Ilumatobacter. Next base: position 8,262 of record NZZV01000095.1, on the reverse strand, counting down.
GTCACCTTCTCGCCCGAGATGCCGGCGAGGTCGTAGCCGACGCTCATGTCGAACACGTGCTCGCCGGGGCCGTCACCGTCGTCGTTGCGGAGGTGACCTGACAGCGGCTCCCATCGCGTGAGGATCTCGACCAACATCGACGCCTTCACGTACTCGGTGAGGCTCTGCGGAACCGTGAGTTCCTGGCTCCACTCGATGTTGTAGCCGATGGTCTGCATGTCGATACAGGGCCGTGCGATCTCGAGATCGTCGAGCACCTGGACCGTCTTCAGTTCGAACAGTCGCGCCCCGCCGAGCCAGGCGAGGACGATGTTCTCCGCCAGCTGGCTGTGCGGTCCCGCGGCCGGACCGATCGGTGTCGCACACCGACGTCCGAGGAACTCGAATCCGAGATCGATCTCCGGGTCGGGTTGCCAGATGCGGGCGCTCGGCAGGTCGAAGATCTTCTGCCGGGTCGACCATTCGTGGTCGATGCGTCCGAGCAGGGTCGACAACGACATCGGGGTGAGCGGGGCGGTGGCGTGGCTCATGTCAGCTCCTCGCGGTCCGTGGTGAAGCGTCGTGGCTCATGCCAGCTCCTCGAGCGCTCGGAACAGGCGCTGCGCTTGCTCGGCGGCCTTGGCGCGCACCTCGGCCTCGTCGACGCGGGTGGTGGTGCCGTCCCGCAGGACCGGCTCGCCGTCGACATCGACGTCGACTGCGTTGACCGTCGGTGAATAGGCGAGATGCCAGGCGTCGAAGGTCGGATAGTTCCACGTGACCGAGTCGTCGCGTGCCTCGGGAAACAGCTCCCATCCGGTGGCCAACCAATTCCAAGCGTCGTCGGGCGACGCCGTGACGTCGCTCTCGCGTTGGCGGACGAAGGCGAGCCGGAACTCGTCGAGCATGTCGGCGCCGATGCCGTCGGTGCCGAGCGCAACCGGGTTCCGGAACCGGGTCGGGCGGGCGTAACCGACCGCGTTGTTCATGTTCGATCGCGGATTGTGCACGATGGTGCCGCGCAGCCCGTGGTCGTCGGCCAGGTGCACCCCGTGGATGAGCAGCCAGTCGTCGCGGGTCAGTCCGCCGAGCCGGTCGGGCGCGTCGAGATCGTCGGTGCCCTCGGCGACGTGGATGTGCACACCGACGCCGTGGTTGGCTGCCAGTTCGGCGGCCGCGGCGAGCGTGTCGTCGGTGCACGTGAACGCGGCGTGCACGCCGACCATCCCGCGTCCGCCGTCGCTCAGGAATCGGTCGTTCTCGGCGAGACCGCGTGCCGCGCCGTCGGGGCCGTGGCGGTCGGTGACGCCGTAGGCGCACGACACGCGCACGCCGACCTCGGCGCAGGCGTCGGCGATCGTGGTCAGCGACCCCTCGATCGCGTTGGGTGATTCGTGATGGTCGATGATCGCCGTACAGCCGGCCTGGAGTGCCTCGACGGCGGCGAGCTTGGCCGACCATTCGAGCATCTCGAGGTCGAGGGCCCGGTCGAGCCGCCACCACACCAGTTCGAGCACCTCGAGGAAGTTGCGTGGCGTCGCCGGCGGTGCCGGCATGCCACGAGCGAGCCCTGAATAGAGGTGGTGGTGGGCGCACACCAACCCGGGAGAACGCGACGCTGCCACCTCCCCGAACGTACCACCCCGGCTTTACGAACTGTTCACCATCCCCGTCCTGTCCCCGCCCACCGACCAACGCCCAGCCACTCCCACCCCCTCTCGTTCATGTCGCGCTCAGTCCTGCATGCGGGACCGAGCGCGACATGGATGGGCTGGGGTGGGCGGTTCGATTTGCGGACATGTAGATATCTTTATATATTGCACGGATGGCCGACATCGCCACCGCGTCCGCCAGGACGACGATCGACGTGTTGCGGGCGATCGGGGAAGACACCCGATTCCGGATCGTCGCGCTGTTGCACCACGGAGAACTCACGGTCTCCGACCTGACCGACATCCTCGGCCAATCCCAACCGCGCATCTCGCGCCACCTCAAGCTCCTGACCGAGGCCGGCGTGGTCGAAAAGCACCGCGAAGGCGCGTGGGCATTCTTCGACCTCGTCGCGCACGGGCCCGTCGCCGCCATGGTCGGCGTCGCGATCGCCACCGCCGACCCCGACGACCCCGTGCTCGCCAACGACCTGGACCGGCTCGCGCTCGTCCGGAACCAACGCGCCGCCACCGCCCAGGAGTACTTCGCCGCCATCGCCGACCGGTGGGACGAAGAACGCTCGTTGCACGCACCCGACGACGTCGTCGAAGCGGCGATCGTCGCCGCGCTCGCCGATCGACCGTATCGGTCGGTGCTCGACATGGGGACCGGGACGGGCCGGATGCTCCAACTGCTCATCGGCGACCGCCTCGACGTGCGCGCGATCGGGCTCGACAACAGCCACTCGATGCTCGGCGTCGCTCGCGCCAACCTCGAACGGGCAGAAGTCCACGGTGTCGACCTCCGACAGGGCGACGTCTACAGCCCGCCGGTCGAACCCGGCTTCGATCTCGTGGTCGTCCACCAGGTGCTCCACTTCCTCCACGACCCGGCCCGCGCCGTCCACGAGGCGCGCCGCCTCCTCAACCCGGGCGGTCGGCTGCTGATCGTCGACTTCGCGCCGCACGGACTCGAGTTCCTGCGCACCGACCACGCCCACCGTCGCCTCGGCTTCCGCGACGACACCGTCGTCGGCTGGCTCCAACAGAGCGGGCTTCACGCCGACGAACCGCGGCGGATCGAGCCGCCCGATGACGCCCGGGGTCTGCACGACGACGAGCGGCTCGTCGTCACCCTCTGGCTGGCACGCGACATCGAAGTCCCGGCCACCACCGCCGACTTCGCCGCCGAACTCGCCGCCGAAGTCGCCTCCGGTTCCACGTCCGACGCCGTCCCCGAAGGAGCGCTCTGATGACCACGTACAGCTTCGAGGTCTTCCCCCCGAAGACCGACGCCGGCCTCGTCCAACTGGCCGAGGCGGTCGCCGAACTCGAACAGCTGCGGCCCTCGTTCGTCTCGATCACCTACGGCGCCGGCGGCTCGAGCCGCGACCGCTCGTTCGAGACGATCTCGACCGTCGCTCGCCACGGCTCGACCATGGCAGCCCATCTCACGTGCGTCGGTCAGTCGCGAGCCGATCTGCACGACGTGATCGACCGATACCTCGCACTCGGTGTCTCCCACGTCGTCGCGTTGCGTGGCGACCCGCCCGAGGGCATCGACGCGCCGTACCGGCCACACCCGGACGGGTACACGTCGACCGCCGAGCTCGTGGCTGCGGCCAAGGATCGCGGGATCGAACACGTCTCGGTGTCCGGCTACCCCGAGAAGCACCCGCAGTCGCCGTCGGCCGACCACGACATGCAGATCCTCGCCGAGAAGGCCGCCGCCGGTGCCGACAGCGCGATCACCCAGATGTGCTTCGACACCGACGCCACGCTGCGCTGGATCGACCGGGTGCGTGCCGCGGACATCGACATCGACATCGCCCCCGGGATCTTCCCGATCCACTCGTTCCCGGCGGTGGCGAGATTCGCCGCGCGGTGCGGCGCGTCGATGCCGACGGAGGTCGCGGAGCGCTTCGCCGGCCTCGACGACGACCCCGACACGACGGCCAAGGTCGGCGCAGAACTCGCCGCCCAGCAGATCCATCGACTCCGTGAGCACGGCGTGCGCCACGTGCACCTCTACACGCTCAACCGGGCGCCGCTCGCCCGCGCCGTCACCGAACAGCTCTGACAGGACCCAGCCATGACGAATCCGACCTCACTCCACGACGCCGCCCGAGAGCGGATCCTGCTGCTCGACGGTGCTTCGGGCAGCGAACTCCAGCAGATGGGTGTCACCGAGGACGATCTGCGCGGCGAGCGGTTCGCCGATCTCCCGCAGTCGCTCGCCGGCAACAACGACCTGCTCGCCCTGGCGGCACCCGACGTCGTCCGTCGGCTCCACGAGTCGTATCTCGACGTCGGCGCCGACATCATCACCACCAATACGTTCTCGGGGACGACCGTCGCCCAGCGCGAGTACGGCCTCGACGACCCGGCGCTGATCACCGACCTCAACGTGGCGGCGGCCTCGATCGCCCGGCAGGCGGCCGATGCCGCCGCCGAACGGACCGGACAGCCCCGTTGGGTCGCCGGCGCGCTCGGACCGACGAACGTGACCCTGTCGATGTCGCCACGGGTCGACGACCCCGGCTACCGCGCCCTGACGTTCCGCGACCTCGCCGAGGCCTACCGCGGCCAGATCGAGGCGCTGATCGACGGTGGGGTCGACCTGCTCCTCGTCGAGACCGTGTTCGACACCCTCACCGCGAAGGCGGCGATCTGGGCCGCACGACGCCTCGCCGCCGACACCGGCAAGCAGGTGCCGATGATCGTCTCCGGCACGATCACCGACCGATCAGGTCGCACCCTGTCGGGTCAGACCGTCGGTGCGTTCTGGCAATCGGTTCGCCACGCCGACGCGCTGGCGGTCGGGCTCAACTGTTCGCTCGGCGGCGAGGACCTCCGGCCGTACGTGCAGGAGCTGTCGGGTCTCGCCGACACCCTCGTCGTGGCGTACCCGAACGCCGGCCTGCCGAACGAACTCGGCTGCTACGACGAGGCGCCCGAGACCACCGCACGCATCCTCGGCGAGTTCGCCCGCGACGGCATCGTGAACATCGTCGGCGGCTGTTGCGGCACGACCCCCGAGCACATCGCCGCCATCCGCGACGCGATCGACGGTGCCAGACCGCGGGTTCCTGCCCAGCCGACGCCGCGTCTGCAGCTGTCGGGACTCGAACCGTTCACCCTCACCGACGACATCCCGTTCGTGAACGTGGGCGAACGGACCAACATCACCGGATCGGCACGGTTCCGCCGCCTGATCAAGGACGGCGACTTCGACACCGCGCTCGACGTCGCCCGCCAGCAGGTCGAGAGCGGCGCACAGATCATCGACGTCAACATGGACGACGGGCTGCTCGACGGGGTCGAGACGATGACCCGGTTCCTCAACCTCGTCGCCGCCGAGCCCGACATCGCTCGGGTGCCGGTGATGATCGACTCCTCGAAGTTCGAGGTGATCGAAGCCGGACTCGAGTGCGTGCAGGGCAAGTCGATCGTCAACTCGATCTCGCTGAAGGAAGGGGTCGAGCCGTTCCTCGCGCAGGCTCGCGTGTGCCGCGACCACGGCGCCGCCGTGATCGTCATGGCGTTCGACGAGGACGGCCAGGCCGACACCTACGAGCGTCGTGTCGACATCTGCTCCCGCGCGTACGAGCTGTTGACGACCGAACTCGACTTCCCGCCGTCCGACATCATCTTCGACCCGAACATCTTCGCCGTCGCCACCGGCATCGCCGATCACGACCGCTACGCGATCGACTTCATCGAGGCGACCCGCGAGATCAAGCGCCGCTTCCCCGCGACGAACATCTCGGGTGGTGTGTCGAACCTGTCGTTCGCGTTCCGCGGCAATGAGCGGGTGCGTGAGGCGATGCACTCGGTGTTCCTCTACTACTCGATCGAGGCCGGGATGCGCATGGGCATCGTGAACGCCGGCCAGCTCGCCGTGTACGAACAGATCGACCCGGAGCTGCGCGAGCTGTGCGACGACGTGATCCTCGCCCGACGTCCCGACGCCGGTGAGCGGCTGCTCGAAAACGCGACGAAGTTCGCCGACGACGGCAGCGAACCGACCGATGTCGCCGCCGCCGAGTGGCGCTCGTGGGACGTCGACAAGCGGCTCGAACATGCCCTCGTCAACGGCATCACCGACTTCATCGACGGCGACGTCGAGGAGGCGCGGTCGCGTCTCGGTTCGCCGGTGTCGGTGATCGAAGGGCCACTGATGGACGGCATGAACGTCGTCGGTGACCTGTTCGGCTCCGGCAAGATGTTCCTGCCCCAGGTCGTGAAGTCGGCCCGCGTGATGAAGCAGGCCGTGGCCTACCTGACCCCGTTCCTCGAAGCCGAGCGCGAGGCCAACGCTGCGCCGTCGGCGAAGGCGACCGTCGTGGTCGCCACCGTGAAGGGCGACGTACACGACATCGGCAAGAACATCGTCCGGGTCGTGCTCGAGTGTTCCAACTACGAGGTCGTCGATCTCGGGGTCATGGTGCCCGCGCGCACGATCCTCGACGCGGCGATCGAACACGACGCCCAGATCGTCGGGCTGTCCGGCCTCATCACCCCGTCGCTCGACGAGATGGTGAACGTGGCCAACGAGATGGAGCGCCGCGGGTTCTCGGTGCCGCTGCTGATCGGCGGCGCGACGACCAGCCGCATCCACACCGCGCTCAAGGTGACGCCGGCGTACGGGCGGGCACCGGTGGTACACGTGCCCGACGCGTCCCGCGCCGCCGGCGTGATCTCGAAGCTGCTCGGCAACGACGAGGCACGTCAGGTGTACCTCGACGATCTCGACGCCGAGTACCAGCGCGTGATCGAGGCTCACGAGCGGGCCGAGGTCGAACGTCGTCGGTTGTCGCTCGTCGACGCCCGCCGCAACGCCCCCGAGTTCGCGTTCGATGCCGCGTCGGTCACGACGCCGACGTTCACCGGCGCCCGCGCCGTGGACGGACTCTCGGTCGCCGAACTCGTCGACTACATCGACTGGACGCCCTTCTTCCACACGTGGGGCATTCGAGCCCAGTATCCGGGTGTGCTCACCGACGAGCGCACCGCCGAGGCGGCAGCGCCGCTGTTCGACGACGCGCGCCGGATGCTCGACCAGGCGGTCGCCGAGGACTGGTTCGGGCCGCGTGCGGCGGTCGGCTTCTGGGAAGCTCACCGCGACGGCGACGACATCGTGCTCCCCGGCGTGGGTCGCCGCCTCCACGGGCTGCGCCAGCAGCTCCAGCGGCGCGACCACAAGCCGAACCTGTCGATCGGTGACTTCATCGCTCCGGCCGGTTCGGGTGTGACCGATCACGTCGGCGCCTTCGTCGTCACGTCCGGTCCGGAGGAGATCGCGATCGCCGAGCGCTACGAGGTGGCCGGCGACGACTACTCGGCGATCATGGTCAAGGCGGTCGCCGACCGCATCGCCGAGGCGCTCGCCGAGTACGTCCACCAACAGGTCCGGCGCGAGCTGTGGGGCTACGCCCCCGACGAGTCGTTCACGCCGAGGGAGCTGATCGGTGAGCCGTACCGCGGCATCCGACCGGCACCCGGCTATCCGGCCCAGCCCGACCACTCCGAGAAGGCGACGATCTTCGAGTTGCTCGACGCGGAGCGACTGGCCGGCGTCACACTCACCGGTTCGTTCGCGATGTCACCCGGGTCGTCGGTGTCGGGGCTGTACTTCGCCCACCCCGAGAGCCACTACTTCGCCGTCGGTCGGGTCCAGCGAGACCAGGTCGCCGACTACGCCGACCGCAAGGGCATCACCCTCGCCGACGCCGAACGCATCCTCGGCAGCACCCTCGCCTACCGCCCCTGACCCACCCGCCCCTCCATACACTCGAGTGAATGCGTGAAATCGTTGCGCACATGGTGCGCAACGATTTCACGCATTGATCAGGGGGTGAGGTGGGCGAGGAAGCGTTGGGCGGCGGCGGCGGACTCGACGCGCCACAGGGTGACGACGTCATGGTCGCTGGCATCGTGATCGCTCGGGGGCACCGCCGAGACGGCGGCAGCGAGTTCGTCGACGATGGTGCGTTGCTGTTCCAGCATCGTCGAAACGTCGATGCCGAGTCGATCGGCGAAGACGAGCTTGAGGAGCAACTCGCTGCGCAGATCGCGCAGGTGGCAGACCGGGGTACGTAGCCACGATCGGAACCGGGCGCGCCCCGACCGAGTGGCGCCGACGACGACCCGGGTCGGTCCACCGACGCCGGGCTCCTCCGATCGAGGTGCGACCCAGCCACGCTCGGTCAACCGGTCGATCGACCGGTACGTGAGCGGGCGAGACAGCGACCAGACCCGTCCGATCTCGCCATCGGGCTGCAACTCGCGGGCGACCGCCCAGCCGTGAGCAGGTTCGTCGTACAGCACACCGAGACAGGCCCACTCCCCCAACAGCGGTTCGTTGCTCATGGCGCGCTCATGCCGGGTACGTCTCGACGTCGGTCGCCTTCAACGACGCCGTCACGTCGTCACCGGGCCGCAGGGCGAGGCTCTCGAGCGCGCCGACGGTGATCTCGGCGGTCAGGTGCAGCGGCCCGGCCACCCCGACCCGGACACGGTCACCGACGCGATCGATGTCGTCGACCGTGCCACGGAACGTGTTCCGAGCGCTGGTGTCGAGCGCCGTTCGCGCCAGCGTGATCGACTGCGGACGGACGATGGCGAAGGCCGG